>JBGSLY010000287.1:0-1752 GCA_041740435.1 Parasphingorhabdus sp. | reverse complement strand
GTTGTGCCCTATTGAGTTCGTTGACGGACCAGTCAGGAAAATTGCCTCAATGTCTGCCTCGATTTTTTTGCTGGTTCTAATCTGTCTTAGCGTGGTGGCTTGGACCACTGCGAAGGCAAAGGCGTCTGCATTGCGCAAGCAAGCGCCGCAGCGGTTTAATTCGCTGCCCGTCTATCACGGCTGGTACGTCGTCTTATGGGCATTAATTCCGGCGGGCTTATTTTTTGCCGTTTGGGCAGTGACCAGCCCTGCGCTAATTACCGACGCCGTTCTGCAGTCACCTGCGGCCGCGCAATTGCCAATGGATGGTTTTTCGCGCGGGTCCATTCTTTCAGAAGCTCTGGCCATAGCGGCGGGGCAGCAGCAGACAGCTTTCAACCCGCTTTCCCAAGCGCTGGTTGAGCCATATCGTACCGCGACCAGCTATTACCAGACATTGGGCGCTATTGCCGCATTCTTGCTGTTTTTTGCGGGCGGCGCATGGGCTTGGCTTCGGATCAAGCCCGAACTCACCGCGCGAACCAAGATCGAGCGGGTTATCATGCTCTTTCTCTTGCTGGCCTCGCTGATCGCGATTTTCACAACCGTCGGCATTTTCCTCTCTTTGATTTTCGAAACCAGCCGATTTTTCTCAATGGTGTCGCCGATAGACTTCCTATTCGGCACCGAATGGAATCCTCGCGCCGTTGCGGGACCTAGGGGGCAATCGGGCTTTGGCGCGATACCTCTTTTCTGGGGCACGGTGTTCATTGGGGCGATCATCGCTATGCTGGTGGCAATTCCGCTTGGGTTGATGAGCGCGATTTTTCTGACCCAATATGCACCCGCGCAGTTTCGGGCATGGATGAAGCCCATTCTAGAAATTCTCGCCGGGGTTCCGACGGTGGTCTATGGCTATTTTGCTGCGCTTACCGTCGCACCGGCGATGCGGGATTTCGCAGTATCGATAGGGATCAGTTCCGCCTCGTCCGAGTCTGCTCTGGCCGCCGGAGTTGTGATGGGCATCATGATCATCCCCTTTGTGTCTTCTATGGCCGACGACAGCATAGCTGCCGTTCCCAGCGCGATGCGCGACGGGTCGCTGGCGATGGGCGCGACCAAGAGCGAAACTATAAAGAAGGTTCTCATCCCTGCAGCTCTGCCGGGTGTTATTGGCGGAGTATTGCTAGCGGTCAGCCGGGCGATTGGGGAAACGATGATCGTTGTGATGGCCGCTGGCCTTGCCGCCAATATGACTCTCAACCCCTTTTCCAGCGTCACAACCGTCACTACCCAGATCGTGCAATTGCTTACCGGCGATCAGGAATTTGACAGCCCGAAAACTCTGGCGGCTTTCGCACTAGGATTGGTGCTTTTTCTGGTTACACTTTTGCTGAACCTCATCGCTCTGCGTGTCGTCAAGAAATATCGGGAAGCTTATGACTGATCGCACACCCACCGACTGGTCTTCCGAAGTGATGAGGCGGCGCATAGCGAAACGCTACGCCGCCGAACGCCGGTTCAAATATTTGGGCATGGCCGCGGTGATCGCCTCCGCCAGTTTCCTAGCTTTCTTGCTGCTTGTCATGGTCGGTAATGGCGCCAAAGGCTTCGTTCAGACCGAGATCGCGCTGGAAATCGACTTCCCGGCGGCAACCGGCGGTGCAACTCCGGCGCAATTTTCTGGTCCCGCCGCCGATGCCAATATGAAGAACCTAGTTTTGGCGGACATTGTTGCTGCCCAAGCGGAAACGGAATTTGGTGCAGACGGAC
>JBGSLY010000286.1:0-6422 GCA_041740435.1 Parasphingorhabdus sp. | reverse complement strand
GGTATCAAAGATACCAAGAAGACGACTGTTACTGGCGTGGAAATGTTCCGTAAGCTGCTCGACCAAGGTCAGGCTGGCGATAACATCGGTGCGCTGATTCGCGGCGTTGGTCGTGAAGAAGTTGAGCGTGGCCAAGTGCTGTGCAAGCCGGGTTCGGTTACCCCGCATACCGAATTTAGCGCTGAAGTATACGTGCTGTCGAAAAGCGAAGGTGGCCGTCACACGCCGTTCTTTGCCAACTATCGCCCGCAATTCTATTTCCGCACCACCGACGTGACCGGCGAAGTGATTCTTCCCGAAGGTACCGAAATGGTGATGCGGGGCGACAATGTGACCATCGGCGTAAAGTTGATTGCACCGATCGCTATGGATCCGGGCCTGCGCTTCGCTATTCGCGAAGGTGGTCGCACGGTCGGATCAGGGGTTGTCAGCACGATCTCTAAGTAATATAGGACTGCATCGCCGCCCGGGTCGATTGATTCGGGCGGCCAGTTTTTTTGCCGCTCCGGCCATCATCTCCTGAATTTCAGGGGAAAATCGGAGCGGTATGTTTTTGGCTCTTTCGCATTGGTAGTTTGGACAGATGGAAACGCAGAATATTCGTATTCGCTTAAAGGCTTTTGATCATCGGGTGCTCGATCAGGCAACCGGAGACATCGCCGATACCGCTCGCCGCACTGGCGCGCTGATCCGTGGTCCGATACCGCTGCCAACGCGCATTGAGAAGTTCACCGTCAATCGCGGCCCGCATATCGACAAAAAGTCGCGCGAGCAATTTGAGGTGCGTACTTATAAGCGGCTGCTCGACATCGTGCAGCCGACGCCGCAAACCGTTGATGCGCTGATGAAGCTCGATCTGGCGGCTGGTGTAAAAGTAGAAATCAAGCTCGCTTAAAACAGCGTGCTAACAGCTTTCCCGGTTTTCGGGAAAGCCATGACATGGGAAACCGCCGGTGATCTGCCGGGTCATGTGTCCCCCGTCTCGCAAGCCCGGCTTCCCGCTGGTCCTGCACTTCAGCCCGGACGGGGCGATATTTTCAGGGTTGAAATTGTGTAGTCACGCCCGGCGGTAATTTCGCGGCTGGGCCTCTGTAGGGAGAATGGGTCATGCGCACTGGCGTGATCGCGAAGAAAATGGGGATGACCCGCTTGTTTCAGGAAGACGGTCGGCACGTGCCGGTTACCGTTCTTAGTCTGGAAGGCTGTCAGGTCGTATCCACTCGTAATGTCGAGCGCGACGGCTATTTTGCTGTGCAGCTGGGCGCGGGCACGCGGAAAGCAAAGAATGTCAACAAGCCACAGCGCGAGCATTTCGCCAAGGCCGTAGTTGAGCCAAAAGCCAAGTTGGTTGAGTTCCGGGTGGAAGACGAAGCGGGCTTGCTGCCCGTTGGTGCAACCATTGCGGCCGATCACTTCGTCGACGGACAATATGTTGACATCAGCGGTCATACACAGGGCAAGGGCTTTGCCGGTGCTATGAAGCGCTGGGGCTTCGGCGGTATGCGCGCCACCCATGGTGTTTCCATCTCTCACCGTGCCCATGGTTCGACTGGTAACCGTCAGGACCCCGGCAAGGTGTTCAAAAACAAGAAAATGGCTGGTCACATGGGTGATCGTCAGCGGACCCAGCAAAATCTGGAAATCGTGCGGACCGATGCGGCGCGCGGCCTGATTTTTGTCAAAGGTTCGGTTCCCGGATCCAAAGGTGGCTGGCTGCTCGTTCGCGATGCGGTGAAATTGCCTTTGGTCGAAGGCGCTCCGTTCCCGGCCAAGCTGGTTGTGGACGCCGTCGATGCACCATCGGAAACGCCCGCTGAAACGCCAGTCGATGCCGCGGCCGAAACACATGCTGAAGACGCGGTTGTTGAAGCGACCAGCGACGAACAGAAGGAGGGCTAAGCCATGAAAATCAAGGTTATCTCTCTCGAAGCCGCCGCAAAGGGCGACATTGAACTCAACGATGATGTGTTCGGTCTCGATGCCCGCGCCGACATTCTGCACCGCGTTGTCAATTGGCAGCGGGAAAAAGCGCGCGGCACAGCTCGTGCGGCTCGGGAACGCAGCGAAGTTGCCCGTACCGGCAAGAAATTCGGTCGGCAAAAAGGCGGTGGTACCGCTCGTCACGGCGACCGTCGCGCTCCGATCTTTATCGGCGGCGGCAAGGCCCATGGTCCGCGCAAGCGTGACTTTAACCCTTCGCTAAACAAGAAAATCCGCGCATTGGGTCTGAAAATGGCGCTGTCATCAAAGGCGAAGTCTGACAATCTTTTGGTCGTCGACTCGCTGGAACTCAGCGAAGCCAAGACCAAGACCTTGGCGGCAACGCTGGCCAAGCTGGGTCTCGGCAACAAAGCGCTGTTTATCGACGGCGAAGCGGTTGACGCTGGCTTTGCCCGGGCATCGGCCAATATTGCCCGGATGAACGTCCTCCCGGCACAGGGCGCCAATGTCTATGATATTTTGAACCACGATACGCTGGTCCTGACCCGCGCGGCTGTGGAAAAGCTGGAGGCGCGCTTCAATGGCTAAAAAAGAACCCGTTGATATCCGTCATTTCGACGTGATTGTCAGCCCGCACATCACCGAAAAATCAACGCTGCTCAGCGAGCATAACGCCGTTGTGTTCAAGGTCGCAAAGACCGCGAGCAAGCCGCAGATCAAGGCCGCTGTTGAGGCGCTGTTCGAGGTTAAGGTGACTGCGGTCAACACCATGGTGCAAAAGGGCAAGACCAAGAAGTGGAAGGGTCGCCCCTATACCCGCACTGACGTCAAAAAAGCCGTTGTGACGCTGGCCGAAGGTCAGACCATCGACGTGACCAGCGGCATTCCGGGCTGAGGATAGAGATATGGCACTGAAATCCTATAAACCGACCAGTCCCGCCCGCCGCGGTCTGATTCTGGTCGACAAGAGCAGCCTTTGGAAGGGCAAGCCGGTCAAGACACTTGTCGAAGGCAAGCGTAAGACTGGTGGCCGCAACAACAAGGGCCATGTAACCTCGCGCGGGATCGCTGGCGGTCACAAGCAGAAGTACCGGATGATCGACTTCAAACGTCGCAAATTCGATATGCCCGCTGTGGTCGAGCGTCTGGAATATGACCCCAACCGCACGGCGTTTATCGCGCTGATCAAGTATGAAGACGGCGAACTGACTTACATTCTCGCGCCGCAGCGTCTCGCTGTGGGTGACACCGTGGTTGCCGGCGACAAGACCGACGTGAAACCTGGCAATGCGATGAAGATGAGCCAGATGCCAGTTGGCACCATTGTTCACAACGTCGAGATGAAGCCCGGTAAGGGCGGACAGATTGCCCGTTCGGCAGGCACCTATGTGCAGGTCGTTGGCCGTGACCGCGGCTTGGTGATCGTGCGTCTCAACAGCGGCGAACAACGCTATGTGCGCGGCGATTGCATGGGCACGGTGGGCGCGGTTTCGAACCCTGACCATTCCAACCAGAATTTCGCTAAGGCTGGCCGGACCCGTTGGAAGGGACGCCGTCCTTTGACTCGCGGTGTTGCCAAGAACCCTGTCGATCACCCGCATGGTGGTGGTGAAGGCCGGACCTCCGGTGGTCGTCATCCGGTGACCCCATGGGGCAAGCCGACCAAGGGCGCCCGTACCCGTAACAACAAGCAGACCGACAAGATGATCATCCGGTCGCGTCACGCCAAGAAGAAGAGGTAAGCATGGCTCGTTCCGTCTGGAAAGGTCCGTTCGTCGACCTACATCTGCTGAAAAAAGCACAAACCGCTCAGGATACTGGCGGGCGTGCTCCGATCAAGACCTGGTCGCGGCGCTCCACCATATTGCCCGATTTTGTCGGCCTGACCTTCAGCGTCTATAACGGGCACAAGTTTATCCCCGTTGCGGTCAACGAAGACATGGTTGGCCACAAGCTGGGCGAATTTGCTCCGACCCGGACCTACACCGGCCACGGCGCCGACAAGAAGGGCAAGCGATAATGGGCAAGACAGCAAATCCCCGCCGCGTGGGCGATAACGAGGCTTTGGCCGTCGGCTGCAACATTCGCGGCTCGGCGCAAAAGCTCAATCTGGTGGCGGGCCTGATCCGTGGCCGGAAGGTCGAAGAAGCGCTCAACATTTTGCAGTTTTCCAAAAAGGCCATGGCACGCGATGTGACTAAGGTACTGGCGTCGGCAATTGCCAATGCGGAAAACAATCACAATCTGGACGTGGATGCTTTGGTCATCGCCGAAGCCAGCGTGGGCAAAGGGCTGGTGATGAAACGCTGGACCGCCCGTGCGCGTGGCCGTTCCAGCAAGATCATGAAGCCGTTCAGCCGCATCCGCATCGTGGTGCGTGAAGTAGAAGAGGCGTAAGCACATGGGACAAAAGAGCAATCCGATCGGGCTCCGCCTGCAGATTAACCGCACTTGGGACAGCCGCTGGTTCGCCGAAGGCAAGGATTATGGCAAGCTCTTGGTGGAAGACATCAAGATGCGCGAATTTGTCATGAAGACTCTGCCGCAGGCCGCGATCTCTAAGGTGGTGATTGAACGTCCGGCCAAATTGTGCCGCGTGTCGATCTATGCCGCGCGTCCCGGTGTTATCATCGGCAAAAAAGGCGCGGATATTGAAAAACTGCGTTCCAGCCTGGCCAAGATGACCGGCAGTGATGTGTCGCTGAATATCGTCGAAATCCGCAAGCCCGAAGTTGACTCGCGTCTGGTGGCACAGGGGATTTGCGACCAGCTTATCCGCCGTGTGGCTTTCCGCCGCGCCATGAAGCGCGCTGTGCAATCTGCGATGCGTCTGGGCGCTGAGGGGATCAAGATCACCTGTGGTGGCCGTTTGGGCGGCGCGGAAATCGCGCGCGTTGAATGGTACCGCGAAGGCCGCGTTCCGCTGCACACGCTGCGCGCCAATATCGATTACGCCGAAGCCGAAGCGCTGACCGCTTATGGCATCATCGGTGTCAAGGTCTGGATCTTCAAAGGCGAGATTCTGGGTCATGACCCGATGGCAACCGACCGGTTGATGGTAGAGGCGCAAACCTCTGGCGTCCGTCCGGCCCGCTGAAGAACATTTGAGGATAGGTAAAGCATCATGCTGCAACCCAAAAAGCACAAGTTCCGCAAGCAGTTCAAAGGGCGGATTCACGGCAAAGCTCCCGGCGGCACCACGCTGAATTTCGGTAGCTATGGCCTGAAAGCCATGGAACCGGACCGGATTACCGCTCGCCAGATCGAAGCGGCCCGCCGCGCGATCACGCGCCACATCCGCCGTCAGGGCCGGTTGTGGATCCGGGTGTTCCCGGACGTGCCGGTGTCGAAAAAGCCTGCCGAAGTCCGTCAGGGTAAGGGCAAGGGCTCGGTTGAATATTGGGCCGCACGGGTCAAACCGGGCCGCATCTTGTTTGAACTCGATGGTGTTCCCGGTCCTTTGGCCGCTGTGGCATTCGAACGCGCAGCCATGAAGCTGCCGATCAAGACGAAAGTGGTGGCTCGCCTGGGCGATACATCGCATCTGGAAGGGTAAGCGCATGAGCAAGGTAGAAGATATGCGGACCAAGACCGATGATCAGCTGCTCGCTGATCTGGGCGATTTGAAGCGCGAAGCGTTCAATCTGCGGTTTCAGTCGGCAACCAACCAGCTGGAAAAACCGTCGCGGATTCGCGAAGTCCGCCGCGACATCGCCCGCATTAAAACCCTTCAGGCCGAGCGCACCAGCGCCGCCGCAAAGGCATAAGGAAGCCACGATGCCCAAACGTATTCTGACCGGAACCATCGTATCCGACAAAGGCGACAAGACTGTCGTCGTCAAGGTCGAGCGCAAGGTGAAGCACCCGCTGTATGGCAAGATCATCCGGCTTTCTAAAAAGTATCACGCGCATGACGAAGAGAACGCCTATAAAATGGGCGAAGTCATCCGGATCGAAGAAACCCGGCCTATGTCGAAGCTGAAAACCTGGAAGGTGCTCGATCGTTTGACCGAAGCAGCTCCACAGGCGGACGATATTATCGAAGAAACTTCGGTACAGGCTGCAAACTGAATACCCAGATAACGGGCTGCAATAATGCCGCCGAATGACAGGAAGGAAACGGATCGATGATCCAGATGCAATCAAACCTTGATGTTGCCGACAACAGCGGCGCGAAGCGCGTGCAGTGCATCAAGGTGCTGGGCGGATCAAAGCGCCGCTTTGCCACCGTGGGCGACATCATCGTGGTGTCGATCAAGGAAGCCGCACCGCGTGGGCGTGTGAAAAAGGGTGACGTGCACAAAGCCGTTATCGTGCGCACCGCCAAGGATATTCGCCGCGCCGATGGTTCGGTGATCCGTTTCGACAGCAATGCAGCGGTTCTGGTCAACAACAACAAGGAACCCATTGGTACGCGTATCTTTGGGCCGGTTGTTCGCGAACTGCGCGCCAAAAAACATATGAAAATCATCAGCCTGGCA
>JBGSLY010000285.1:0-10542 GCA_041740435.1 Parasphingorhabdus sp. | reverse complement strand
GCCTTGGCGCTGGATATTGCGCTGTGTGCCCTGCTGATCCCGCAATATGGCGGACTAGGCGCAGCCATAGCCTCCAGCGTCACCACGATCAGCTTGCTCATCGGCCAGTATTTCAACAGCAGACCGCTTTTGCGAATGCCCAAGGACCCGCAATAATGTCGCAGAATTTTGTTCAGAACAGCGCGCTGCGCTCCGCCATGCTAACCGGCTATCGGCTATATGCGCGCAGCCAGTTTTGGCGCACCGGACCGCGCATCTTTATCAACAGCATCCCCAAGGCAGGTACCCATTTGTTGACCGCCGAGCTGGAAAAGTTTGACGGCGTGTTTAACAGCCGCTTGCATCTGGAGCTCGACCGGATTGGCCGGTTGGAGGGGGAGGCGCAGGATTTTGTGCTGAGCCCGAAACAGGCCGCCCGCTATCTCGACCAAGTCCGCCAGGGGCAGTATTTCAGCGCGCATATGTTCTGGAGCGCGGAGATGGAACAGATGCTGGCTGATCGGGAGATGAAAACGGTTTTTGTCACCCGCGATCCGCGCGATATTTTGGTGTCCCGCTATCACTATGTGATGGGATTGCGGCGGCACCACTTGCACCAGTTTCTGACCGAAAATTGCGCCAATGACGCCGACCGCTGGCGGGCGTTGATTGAGGGACATCGGGCCAGCCCGTTTATCCGGCCCATGCGCGACATGCTGAATGGCTTTCTGCCGTGGAAGGAGAGCAGCAGCGGGCTGACGATTCGCTTCGAGGATCTCGTTGGGCAACGCGGTGGCGGCTCGTTGTCCGCGAAACGCGAATGTCTGGAGCGACTGTCCGCGCATTGCGGTTTAAAGGGTCACGATCTGGACCGGCTCGCCGCCACCGGAACCGCAGCGACGCCAACCTTGCGCAAAGGCCAAGCCAACGCCTGGCGCAGCGGGCTTTCCCCCGAAATCGCGGCGATGGTGCACGCGCATTGCGGCGAGGAATTGGTCCGGTTGGGATATGACGTGGGTTGATATATGGATGCTGGAAACGCTACCGTATTGAATCCACGGCTCAATTGACCAACCTCTGGTTGGCATCTAAATGTCGTGTACAGCGACTATCGGTCCGTTTTTATGGTTTGGAGCCATTCGCGCAGCATTTTGGATTGTCGGGTAATCCAAGCTACCGACCAACCAAATCTGATTTTTAGTAGTGCAAGGGATTCAAGACGATGACGAATGTAGATAGAATTCTAACTCTGAATTTTCTAATCCTTATCGCATTGCTGCCGCTTGTCTGGATTCGGTTCGGTAGTCTGGCACCGGCTCATTTTGCTGCGTTATTTCTTTTGTTAAATATTGCATTGCGCCCCAACACGCTGCAAATTGTAAAAAATATATTTAATGCTGGTTATTTTATATGGATACCAATGATTTTATTGGTGACTATAGAATTTGTTTATTTAGTTAGATTTTCTCCTCCTCAAGATGGTTTTTTTATTATTAAACAATTAAGTTATTTATTTCTTGCATTCATATCAGCAGTTTCTGCCGTTATCATGATACAATCTAGGACTTTTGGATATGTATATTACGGTCCCGCAATATCATCTTTGTCGTTGGTAGCGTTTTTATCATTTGGATTGTATCAAGTTGGAGTTGATCCAGCCGTACAATTTCAGCTGGCAATGCAATATAATGATCCGAATATTGTGATTTACCCGATCTTTAAATCAGTTTTTTCTATAGAAAACGAAGAAGCTAGATCCAATCTGCGCCACGGCATTGCCCTAGCTATGCTATCCATTGCTGTCGTCGGTTGGTTGGCATTTCAATATGTGCCAAAGAAAAATTTATGGAACCGTACTGTAGTGTACACGGGAATAAGTCTGATCGCATTTTTTGTGGTGTTTTCTTTCAGCAGGTCCGCATGGTTGGCGATGGCATTGATGATAGTCGTGATGGTGATTCCTATTGCATCCGGATCGCGCCGAACGGTAGTGTTTTTAGGCGGTTTTGTTATCGCAGTGCTTTTGACAATAATTGTGGGCTCAACTCTTCCAGCCGCTTCATTGGTTATCGACCGTATCGAACAAACGCAATCTTATGATGGCCGACTGGATGCGATGGAACGGCATTGGATCGCTATCAGCGAATATCCCCTGCTTGGCCATCCGCGCATCGACGAGTTTGTGCGCGCCCATAATCTGGTTCTGGATGCGTGGAGCGGGATGGGAATTTTGGGATTGCTTGCTTCTTTGGCGCTGGTGATCGGGGTAATCAGATTTCTGTTCCGACTGGAAGTTCAGGCAACAACAGTAACGCGCCCATGGAATCTGCAATTTGCCGGCGCAGCCGCGCTGATATGCCCGATGTTGACGCGCATGTTTACAGCGCCAAATGGATTTCCTGAAATAGGAATTTGGTGGGGATGCGGGGTTGCCATTGCAATATTTGCCGTCGTAGCGCCATTGGCAACCCAATCACGTCACATTGGACCGTCATCTGATCGTAAAATAGCTAACGCTGCGACTGCTTGACCAGCCCTTTCAGCCACTTATTGTTCACCGAACGCGGATTGAGTTGAATATTGGCATTGGATTCAGCATCCATCGTAGAAATTGCATATCCGCCACGGGCGCCGAAATTGCCCCCGCTGATTTTGAGATCCAAAGTCGACAATTTCGAGCCGTTGGACAATTGTATCGGCAGATTGTGAATCCCCTCAAAATAAGTGTGGAGCGAATTGAGACTGCTTTTAATCAACAGGAACGACGGAGGATTGATAACAAAGCTGCCTGAAAAATCCTCATCTGGCGTATCTGCAAAAACAATGTTTCCACCACTTATGCTCTCGATCTCTGACACAAATGGAATCGATTCGCCGACAGAACTTTTCATACCGCCGAGCGCTCCGATGATCATGCCCGGTTCCAACTTGGCATTTGCGATGAAGCCCTGTCGGCGCCCGGCAGTTAAAGACACCGAGCCTGGTTCGATATCATCCTCTCGGCTCAATCCAAAATCGAACATGGATTGGATGTTAAGGTCCGTTCCGCGCAAAACACTGGTTCCGGCATTGCGCGACAGACGCAATATCTGAAAAACAGCATCGTCCAGACCATTGCCGCCAATACCGGTCACAATGGGCGCAAGGCAGAAGCGAATGATCGTGATGCCAACGCTCCACCGCGTATAAGGCAAGATGTGGTCCTGCGCTCTTGGTTGATTGCGCTGGAAAAAGGCATGGCCAAAACCGGAAATTGTTAAGGTTTCAATGCTGATTTCGGTCGACGGGTCTGGCCGGGTTGCGGTTATGGCGACCAGATCCGCAGGTATTTTGCTGCGCTCCGCCAAAGTCATGTTGCGTGGCGAGGCGCAAAGGAGATTCACGGGCCCGCGAATAATCGATCCACGCGCACCCGCAGTATCAACAAACACCCGCTTTGGTCGTTCATTGCGAAAGGGTTCCACGACATCAAACTGGTTTGGGTCGTTATAAACAGCTCTCCATGAGTGCAGACTGCCGAAGCCGATTTGCACTTTCCCACCCAATCGCACCGTTCCTGCGATGTCACGGGGTGCGTTGTCATAATAGGTTATGCCTTTTTCCCCGGCAATCTGGAGTGCTTCATTAATAATTCTTGCCGTTTCAACGGGGGAGGACTTCGAGGTCCAGCCTAAATCTTCCGGGCTGATGGTCGGCCCATGCACGGTTGGAACGGTACTTTTGGCCGCCGTACAGGCCATTGGCAAAAGCGCGGCCCCGCCAATCAGATTTCGACGATTTATAAACATAACGCAATCCTTACTTGGGGCTGCCGAAGGGGGAGAAATCTCTGAGCAAACCTTTCATTTTCAGGCGTAGCACCGAAGGCACATTTCCCGAAGCACTGATATCGGATGTCATGATCAAAGGTTGCAAAGGTCATGCGCCAAATGATGCATATTCTCCGGCAAATTGCGCACGCCTACCCTCGCCCGCGGGTCTTGGTTTTTCCCGGGACCGCATTGTCCTCGATAAAGCGGATGATCAGGGTGGCGACGTCCTTGCCGGTGGCGGCCTCTAAGCCTTCGATGCCGGGGGAGCTGTTCACTTCCATGATCACTGGTCCGTGGTTGGAGCGCAGAATGTCGACGCCCGCGACATTGAGGCCCATCACCTTGGCCGCGCGCAGGGCGGTGGAGCGCTCTTCGGGGGTGATCTTGACCATTTTCGCCGATCCGCCACGATGCAGGTTGGAGCGGAAATCGCCCTCTGCGCCGGTGCGCATCATTGCCGCGACCACTTTGCCGCCGATCACGAAAATGCGGATGTCAGAGGATCCGGCCTCTTTGATAAATTCCTGTACCAAGATGTTCACATTGGCGCCGCGAAACGCCTCGATCACTGATTTCGCTGATTTTTCGGTTTCGCCCAAAACCACACCAATCCCCTGCGTCCCTTCGAGCAATTTGATGACCGCAGGCGCGCCGCCGACGATTTTCAACACCTCATCGGTTTGCTTGGGGTCATGGGCAAAGGCAGTGATCGGTAGGCCGAGGCCGTGCTTGGCAAATATCTGCATCGAGCGCAGCTTGTCGCGGCTGCGGCCAATGGCCACACTTTCGTTGAGCGACCAGACCCCCATCATCTCAAACTGGCGCAGCACCGCCAGACCGTAATGGGTAATCGATGCCCCGATGCGCGGAATAACCGCGTCAAACCCTTTCAGGGTTTCGCCATTGTACAGGATTGTCGGACGGTGAGATGTGATGTTCATTGAGCAACGCAGCGTATTGAGCACCTGAATCTCGTGCCCGCGCGCCTGCGCGGCCTCCACCAGACGCCGATGCGAGTAAAGCTTGGGGTTGCGGGCCAGCATGGCGATTTTCATAAAATGTCTTTCTCTGCCGATCCCAAAGTCCAACGCTTGGCGCTGTTGACCAGGAATCCGCGTTTTAATGCCCGCCGCCCGATCAACACCGGAAAGGCCATGGATTGGCGGTTGGCCAGTGTCATATGCCCCAACCATGTTAAAGGTCCAAGACACAGCCGGGTTTCTATAACATAGCGGGTTTGCAAATGCCCGTTCGAACTTTTGATGGTGCGTTTTTCGAGCGCCCGCGCTTCGCAGCGATAAGCGGGCAGGTCGGGGGATTTGGGGATGGTAAAGCTCACCCAATCCGCGCCATCGCGCACGAAGGGCTTGATCCGGACGGCGTGTAGCGAAGACGTGGCCGCGCCCGAATCGATCTTGGCGTGCATTGCGCTGATGCCCAGATCGGGCAGCGACACCAACTCACACCAACCAATTTCAAGCGGTGGATCGAGCCTAGCTTTGCGCTTTTTCGCTTTTCCGACCTTGGCGGTCCTTTTGCCCTGTTCCATCACCGCGCTGTCTGGTCGATTAGACAGCGCGGTGCAAGGAACAAAGTCGGCGGCTTACACCACCCCAAACGCCAGCATCGCATCGGCGACTTTTTTGAAACCAGCGATATTCGCGCCTTTGACATAGTCGATATAGCCGCCGCCCTGATCACCATAGGTCAGGCAGCTTTTGTGGATGCCGTCCATAATGTCTTTGAGCATTTGTTGTAGCTCGTCCTCTTTCCAGCTGCGCCGCTCACTATTTTGGCTCATTTCCAAGCCAGAAACCGCGACGCCGCCGGCATTGGCCGCCTTGCCCGGCGCGAACATGATCTTTGCGTCTTTGAACACGTGCACGCCTTCCAGATTGGTCGGCATATTCGCGCCTTCGCTGACCGCGATACAGCCATTGGCAACGAGCGCGCGGGCGTCATCACCCAGCAATTCGTTTTGCGTCGCGCACGGCAAAGCCACATCGCATTTCACACCCCATGGTGTCTTGCCTTCGTGGAAGGTCGCGCCTTTGAATTCTTCACAATAGTCCTGAATCCGGCCCCGGCGATGGGTTTTGTGGACCTTTACCCAGTCGATCTTTTACTGATTTATACCGTCTGGATCATGGATGAAGCCGCCCGAATCGGACAAGGTCAGCACCTTGCCGCCCAGTTGGACTATTTTCTCCGCCGCGTGTGTCGCGACATTGCCCGAACCGGAAATGACCGCGGTCTTGCCCTGTAAATCCATGCCCTTCGCGGCCAGCATATTGGCGAGGAAATAGACCGCGCCATAGCCCGTGGCCTCGGTCCGGATCAGCGATCCGCCCCATTCGAGTCCCTTGCCGGTCAGCACCCCGGTAAATTCGTTGGTGATCCGCTTATACTGGCCGAACATAAAGCCGATTTCGCGTCCGCCAACCCCGATGTCGCCCGCAGGAACGTCGATGTCCGCACCGATATGGCGGTAGAGTTCGGTCATGAACGACTGGCAAAAGCGCATGATCTCACGCACGCTCTTGCCCTTGGGGTTGAAGTTGGATCCGCCCTTGCCGCCGCCCATCGGCAGACCGGTCAACGCGTTCTTGAAGGTCTGTTCAAAGGCCAAGAACTTCAGCACCGATTCGGTGACCGAAGGATGGAAACGAATGCCGCCCTTATAGGGGCCAATGGCGTTGTTGTTTTGCACCCGCCAGCCACGCTGCACCCGGATATTTCCGTTATCATCTTCCCAGCATACGCGGAAGGAAATCACCCGATCAGGTTCGGCAATCCGGCGCAGGATTTGCTGCGAATGATAATCCTCTTTGTCGGCGATAAAGTCGTAAATATCTTCCGCCACTTCCTGGACCGCCTGCACGAATTCCGGTTGGCCCGGATTGCGCTTTTTCACGCCTTCCATGAACGTTGGTAAATCGACGTGATCGGATACTGCCATGCTTCTTCTCCCCCGGTTGTCAGGTTAAATCAGGTTAAAAATCATGCGACCCCGATACGCGGCAATTTCCCTCGACTCGCCGTCTCTTATCCCGCGCCGATGATAATCGCATCGCCGCCAAGGTAAACCCTTGAAATGCGCCGGTGCCTATTTCCCGATATCGCTGTTTTCTGGTGCGGCAAGCAGTTCCGCAAGCCGGTTCACCTGCTCCCCGATCATACCATCGACTGCTGGCGCGATCTCCGCGACCGGATAGGCCATATAGCCGCCGACGTTATAGGTGGCGCTGATTGCCGTGCCTTTTTCGGCGGGTTTCAGGGTGAAGGTCAGGATGCCAACCACTGCCTCGCTTTGCAGCGGACCGAGCGCACCCGACATGCGCAGCAGCTTGCCATCCTGGGCAAAGATCACCTCCATGTGCCGCACGCTGCCGCCCGCTGTCTTGATCGTGTCATCGCCCTTGTTGCGGAGCAACTCGCAGAAACACCCACCGGCCTGCGGTATCAGATAGAGGTTAGCAGCGTCCTTGGACCAGCTATGCTCCCCGTTCCACCAACGCGCCGGGGCGACCAAGGCTTTCCACGCATCGTCCGGCGCTACGTCGACGGTGACCTCACGGGTCACCGTGAAACCTGAATCCGTCTGACGGGTGACCTCCGCAGAGGCAGGCGCAGCGAAAGTGAGGGCGGCTAGGACGAGAAGCTTTTTCATGGAGGGCAGCATAAACCGATTCGCGGATTGCGCCAAGCAGACGATTTCAGCAGACTATTGCAATACACGTATCGCAATGGTATTCTTTGATATGCCCATGTCCGTTCGCCTACCTGCAGATGTCGAGAATCGTTTAACTGCATTGTCAGCCCTCACCGGGAGATCAAAGACATTTTACGCCACCGAGGCAATTGTCGAACATATCGATGATCTGGAAGATGCGTATTTGTCGGCGGAAATCCTAGCGCGCGTACGCGCCGGAACCGAAGGCTGTGTTCCCTTAAGCGACGTTCTGGCGGAATATGGCCTGGCGGATTGAATTTTCGGACAGTGCCGCGAAACAGCTCCGCAAACTCGACCAGCAAACTGCACGGCGCATTTTGAAGTTCTTACAGGAACGCATCGCGCCGCTCGACGATCCCCGAAGTATCGGCGAGGCGTTGCGCGGAAAGGAATTGGGCGATTTCTGGAAATATCGCCTCGGCGATTGGCGTATCATCGCCAATCTAGACGATGGCGTGATGGTCATCACCGTCATCAGGCTAGGGAACCGGAGAGAAGTCTATCGGCGTCGATAACGCCGGAAACGCGCTTTTAACTGCCTCAATTCCCAGCAAGCACCGCATCAATCGCTTCGGTTACGGCGCCAATGCTCGCCATCCCATCAACCTTGCGGACAATGCCGCGCGCTTCGTAGATTGGCAAGATCGGCGCGGTTTTGGCACGGTATTCGGCCATGCGGGTACGGACGGTTTCTTCATTGTCGTCGGGGCGGCGTTTGAATTCGGTACCACCACATTTGTCGCAGACGCCTGGCTTTTCCGTCTGTTTGAAGCTGTCGTGATAGCCCTCTCCGCATGTGCCGCAGATAAAGCGGCCAACGATCCGCTCCACCAGCGCGTCTTCATCAACGCCCAGTTCAATGACGAAGTCGAGGACCCGTCCGCGTGCCGACAAGATCGCATCCAAAGCTTCGGCCTGCGCCGCAGTGCGCGGATAGCCGTCGAAGATAATGCCCTTGTCGGGACCCAGTTCGTCCAGCTTATCGCCGATAATGCCCGACACGATTTCATCGGACACCAGTTCGCCCGCTTCCATCACCGCTTTGGCTTGGAGCCCCACGGGCGTCCCGGCCTTAACCGCCGCGCGCAGCATGTCACCGGTGGACAATTGCACCATGCCATGTTCGTCTTCCAGACGACTGGCCTGCGTTCCCTTGCCCGCGCCCGGAGGGCCCAATAAAATAATGTTCATCGAGAATGTCCCTCTATCATCAGGGGTTAGCGCAGGCGGCGATTGCCCTTCAGCTTCGCCTTTTTCAGCAAGTCGCCGTATTGCAGCGCCAGCAAATGGCTCTGGATCTGGGTGACGGTATCAACAGTCACATTGACCACGATCAGCAAACTGGTACCGCCCAAGAAGAACAGCGGCAGGTTGGTTTGCGCCATCACATATTCCGGCAACACACAGACGACCGCCAAATAGGCCGCACCGACCACGGTAATCCGGGTCAGAACATAGTCGAGATAATCCGCCGTGTTTTTGCCGGGACGAATACCGGGGATGAAACCGCCATTGCGCTTCAGGTTGTCCGATGTTTCCTCAGGATTAAACACCACAGCGGTATAGAAGAAGCAGAAGAAGATAATCCCAGCGGCGTATAGCGCCATATAGAGCGGCTGTCCGTGCGCCAGATACTGGTTGAGGGTGATGATAAAATCGCCCCACGCCGATTCGCCCGACGCGGTGTTGCCGGCGAACTGGCTGATCGTCAGCGGCATCAACAGCAGTGAGGAGGCGAAGATCGGCGGAATAACACCGGCGGTATTGACCTTTAGCGGCAGATGACTGCGATCCGCCTGCATCATGCCGCGCTGGGTCGCGCGCTTGGGATATTGGATCAACACCCGGCGCTGTGCGCGCTCCATGAAGCTAATGAACAAGATCAGGGCGATCACCATGACCAACAGGCCAACGATCAGCAACGGACCATAAGAACCGCTGCGGCCCCCTTCTAGCAGGTTGGCGATGAAGGTCGGCATCTGGGCCACAATCCCGGCCATGATGATCAGCGATATGCCGTTGCCGATCCCCCGGCTGGTGATCTGCTCACCTAGCCACAGCAGGAACATGGTGCCACCAATCAAGCTGATTACCGCACCGATGCGGAACATCATCCCCGGTTCGACAACAGCCGCCAAACCGGATTGTGAGGCATAAGCCTCCAGCCCGACGGCAATAAAATAGCCCTGGATGGCGGTTAGGCCTACGGTGCCATAACGGGTATATTGGTTGAGCTTTTTGCGCCCCGCCTCACCCTCTTTCTTGATCGCGCCCAATGTTGGCGACAGTGCAGCGGCCATTTGGACAACGATCGACGCGGTAATATAGGGCATAACCCCCAGCGCAATCAGGCTCATCCGCTCCAGCGAACCGCCGGAAAACGTGTTGAAAATGTCTAGAACGCCGCCCTTGGTCTGGCTGTACAAATCAGCCAACACGACCGGATCAACGCCCGGCAACGGAACAAAGCTGAGCAAGCGGAAGATAATCAGCGCACCAAGCGTAAACCAGATACGCTTGCGCAATTCGGTGGCCTCACCAAATTTCGAAAGATTGAGATTTGCGGCCACTTGGTCGGCGCGTGATGCCATGTGTCTGTCCCTGCCCCAAGGTTACTACCGCACGGTTCGCCGCACAGCATGTGTCTTAATCGCCCCCATATCGGACGCCCAGCGCCGAAAAACAAGGGGCATGAACGGGAAAGGGCCCCGACCAGCGGAGCCCTTTGAAGGTCTTACAAGCCCTTTTTGGCTTTACGCTTTGCGGCTTTTTCGGCGTTGATGGCGAGGACCGCTTTTGGCGCAATAATTTCTACCGAACCGCCGGCCTTCTCAACCGCTGCGACAGCGTTTTTAGAAGCGCCATCGACGAGCAGCTTGATACTCGAGGTCAGTTCACCCTTGGCCAGCAACCGAACGCCGTCCTTGCCGCCACGCGCCAAACCAGCGGCCTTCAAAGCGGCATGGTCGATGGTAGCAGCAATATCGATTTTCTTGGCATCGATAAACTTCTGGATCA
>JBGSLY010000284.1:0-12693 GCA_041740435.1 Parasphingorhabdus sp. | reverse complement strand
TGTTTTTAGCCAGCCCAGTGATCGGCAGCGTTGAGGTGTTGGAAGCGAAAATCACATCTTTGCCAATCACAGCTTCGGTCTTTTTGATGACATCCGCCTTGATCGCCGGGTCCTCGAACACCGCCTCGATGATCAGATCGACATTTTTGAGATCGTCATAATTGTCGGTGGGGGTAATCCGCGCCATGAAGGCGTTGGCCTTTTCCTGGCTCATCTTGCCCTTTTTGACGTTTTTCTCGACGATCTTGCGGCTGTAATCGACCGCTTTTTGCGCTTCTTCCATGCTGCGGTCGAGCACGATGACATTCATCCCGCCCTTGACGGTCACATGGGTGATACCCGATCCCATCAGGCCCGCGCCTAATACACCGACGGTCTTGATCTCGGTCATCGGCAGGCCCTGCGGCCGGTCGGCACCCTTTTCCGCCGCCTGTTTGTTGATGAACAGGGTCCGGATCATGGCCTTGGCTTGTGGGCCCATCAGCAATTTGGTGAAATACTTCGATTCGATGCGCAGCGCGGTGTCGAACGGCAGCATCGATCCCTCATACAGGCACGACAGGATTGCCTTGACCTGCTGCATATTGCCCTTGCTGGCTTTGAGCGCCATGGCGGCAGCGCCCATGTATAGCGGCACCGATCGCGGGTCCATCGATCCTGCACCGCCGGGGAATTTGAAACCGGCCTTGTCCCATGGCGCACTCGCTTTGGGATTGGCCTTAACCCAGGCCTTGGCGGTGGCAATCACCTCATCGGCGGGCACTACTGCATCGACAAATCCCTGTGCCTTGGCGCTGGCCGGATTGGCGGGGGTTCCCTGCATGATCATCATCCCCGCCGCTTGCAGACCCGCGAGGCGCGGCAAACGCTGCGTGCCGCCGCCACCGGGCAGCAAGCCCACCAGCACTTCGGGCAAGCCAAGCTGAATCTTGGGATCGTCGGCGCAGACGCGGTAATGGCAGGCGAGCGCCAGTTCCAGTCCGCCGCCGAGCGCCAGACCGTGCAGCGCACAGGCGACCGGCTTGGCATGGGCTGTGCCCTTTTGCAGGTCTTTCGCCGATTTGCCGCCGGTTTCCATTTTGCGCAGCATCGAATTGAGGGCGAACGACGCTTCGAACGCCGATTTCGCGCTATCGGCGCTCTGCGATCCCAGCATATTGAGGTCTGCTCCGGCCAGAAAGCCCGACGCCTTGCCCGATGCGAAAACCGCTCCCTTGATGCTGTCTTTGGTCACGAAATCTTCGACAAAGGCATTGAAATCAGCAATCAGCGCCTGATTCCAGACGTTCATCGAGGCTCCGGGCAGGTCGATGGTAACGAGCGCAATGCCGTCTTGGTCGGTTTCTACGGAAAGGGTGGTGTAGGTCATGTCTTTTTTCCTTTTGGTTCCCCCGCTTGGGCGGGAGCCTTCCAGTGGGTGTCGCAGAGGTTCCCGCCTGCGCGGGAACACAATGCCCTAGTTGATCCGCTCGATAATCGTCGCAATGCCCATGCCGCCGCCGATGCACAATGTGGTCAGCGCGGTCGATTTGCCAGTCCGTTCCAGCTCGTCGAGCACGGTGCCGAGGATCATCGCGCCGGTCGCGCCTAACGGATGGCACATCGCAATCGCGCCGCCGTTGACGTTCATTACGCTGTGATCGACCTTCATCGCATCCATGAAGCGGAGGACAACGGCGGCAAATGCCTCGTTAAGCTCCCACAGATCAATGTCGCTGGCGCTCATCCCGGCCCGAGACAAGGCTTTTTGCGCCGCAAATTCGGGACCGGTCAGCATGATCGTCGGCTCTGAACCAATCGCCGCCATCGACACGATACGGGCGCGGGGTTTCAGACCGTATTTCTCGCCCGCCATCGCATTACCGATCAGCACGGCGGCAGAGCCATCGACGATCCCGCTGCTGTTGCCCGCATGATGGACATGAGTAATTTTCTCGACATCGGGATGCTTCAGGATCGCAACATCGTTAAAACCCGGCATCATTTCGCCCATCATGGTAAAGGCGGGGGCGAGCGCGCCGAGCGATTGCATATCGGTTTCGGGCCGCATCAATTCGTCACGGTCGAGCACAACCTCGCCAATCACATCGCGGATCGGCAGAATCGATTTGGCAAAGCGTCCTTCGGCCCAAGCGGTGGCGGCGCGCTTCTGGCTCTCGACCGCATAAGCATCGACATCATCGCGGCTATAGCCGTATTTGGAGGCAATGAGGTCGGCGGAAATCCCCTGCGGCACAAAATATTCCTGAAACACCATCGTCGGATCGGCCATGCCGCCCATGCCGTCGCTGCCCATCGGAATCCGGCTCATGCTCTCAATGCCACCGCCGATGGCCAAATCGGCTTCACCCGATGCAATCTTGCCCGCCGCGATATTGACCGCTTCCAGTCCCGATCCGCAAAAGCGGTTGACCTGAATCGCCGATGTTGTCTGCGGATAGCCGGCCTTTAATGCGGCAAATCGGCCCAGCACAGCGCCCTGCTCGCCCACCGGCGACACACAACCAAAAGCAACATCCTCAACCGCTTCGCCGGGAAGGTTGTTGCGGTCGCGCACCGATCCCAAAACCTGCGCAGCCAGATCAAGCGCAGTGATTTCATGCAGCGCGCCATCGGCACGCCCCTTGCCACGCGGGCTGCGCACGGCGTCATAGATGAACGGTTGGGTCATGGGGATCCTTTCGCGGGATAATAGCAGGAACAGGAAAGCTGGCGAGTCCCTAGCCATAGTTTCCGTTAACGTCAAGTTGGCACGACAAGCTGGGACGAATGCGCTGCGTTCTGCGACCAACCGTTGTATTATGTATTGATATATTATATCATCAAACTAAGTACAGCGGCGAAAGGTATTTCCATGCGCCTCCATAATCTGCTGCTCGCCACATCCGCTCTCTCCGTTCTTGCTGCGCCCACGCTGGCGCAAACCAGCCGCGATCCGGTGCACGGGGATGAGGATGACACCATTGTCGTCACCGCCAATTATATCGACGATCTAGACCTGCTGGCGGGCACGGCGGTGCTCAGCGGTAATGATCTGGTGCGCGATATCCAGCCGCAACTGGGCGATATGTTGGCGCGGCAACCCGGCGTTTCGGCGACCAGCTTTTCTCCCGGCGCATCGCGCCCGGTTTTGCGGGGGTTTCAAGGCGACCGGATAAGGATTTTGACCGACGGGATTGGCACGCTCGACGTATCGAACACCTCCGCCGACCATGCGGTGACCATTGACCCGCTGACCGCCGAGCGGATCGAGGTGCTGCACGGTCCCGCATCATTGCTGTTCGGCAGTCAGGCGATTGGCGGCGCGGTCAATGTGCTCGACCGGCGCATTCCGCGCGTGGTGCCCGAACGCGGCTTTCACGTCGATGCCATCGGCTCTTATGCCAGCGCAGCGGATGAGCGCAGCATCGGCTCGGCGCTCGATGTCGCGCTGGTGGAGAATTTTGTCGTGCATGTCGATGGCAGCTACCGGCGCAGCAACGACCTTCGTGTTGGCGGCTTTATCCTCTCGCCCGGCCTGCGCGCCGAACAATTGGAAATTGCGGCGGAAGAGACCGAAGAGGGCCATCCGGAGGAAGCCGCCGAAGCCCTGGCGCTGGCGAACCTCAGCGGACGTATTCCCAATAGCGCGACCGAAACCTGGACGCTAGGCGGCGGCTTTGCCCTGATCAACGACGGCGGCAGCCTTGGCGTATCGGTCAGCCACTTCGACAGCCGCTATGGCGTCCCGACCCGGCCGGGCGCGGAGCATGCGCACGGGGAGGAAGAAGGCGGTGAGGAAGAAACGGAGGAAGGCGGCGAAGAAGAAGCCCCGGTCTCCATCGGCGCCAAACAAACCCGCGCCGACCTGCGCGCGGAAATTCTGACCGACGGCACCCTTTTGGAATCGGTGCGCCTGAGGATCGGTTATTCCGATTACCGCCACACAGAATTTGAAGGGACAGAAATCGGCACCCGTTTTTTTGCCGAAGGGGTCGAAGGGCGTTTGGAACTGGTGCAGGCCGACCGTAATGGCTGGCGCGGCGTTACCGGCATCCAGGCATCGACCCGCAAATTTCTGGCTCTGGGCGCAGAAGCGGTGGTGCCGCCCAATGTGGTCGATCAGTTGGGCCTGTTCACCTTGCAGGAAATCGACCTTGATCCGGTTGGACTGGAATTCGCGGCCCGGTTTGAGCGCAGCAATATTGACGCAAAGTCAGTGCGCATCGGGCTGGAACCCGATGTGACCTTTGCCGATATCAACCGTAGTTTCAGCAGCTATTCCTTCGCCGCCGGGGCCAGTTATCGGTTGACGCCGGACGTGAAAATCGGCGCGAATCTAAGCCGGGTGGAGCGTGCACCATCAGCCGAAGAGCTGTTCTCCAACGGACCGCATATTGCGACCCAGGCCTATGAAATTGGCGATCCCACCCTGTCGAAAGAAAAAAGCTGGGGGCTGGAGCTGTATGCCCGGGGCAGCACAGGACCGGCCCACTTCTCGCTGGCGCTGTACCACAGCTGGTTCAGCGACTTTGTCTATGATGTGGAAACCGGGCAGGAGTTCGACAGCCTGCCGGTGTTCCGATACTTGCAAGCTCCGGTCCGCCATTATGGGGCGGAGGCGCAGATCGCCTATGACATCATCAAAACTGACGGATACCGCCTGACTATTGACGCGCTGGCCGATGTGACCCGGGCGAATATCTCCGGCGCAGGACCGCTACCGCGCATTCCGCCACTGCGTATCGCTGGCGGGGTCGAAGCGGATAACGGCATCCTGTCCGGTCGGCTAGAGGTTGAGCATAGCGCTGCGCAGAACCGGATCGGCGGCGCGGAAACCGCAACATCGGCCTTTACCCTGGTTGGGGCTTCGCTGTCCTGGAAACCCTTTGGCCGGGACGGCGAAACGACGCTGATCCTCTCGGGTGACAATCTGTTCGACGTCACTGCCCGCCGCCATGCCAGCTTTACCAAGGATTTCGTGCCGCTGGCCGGACGCAATATCCGCCTGTCCGCGCATGTGAGTTTTTAGCGGGTCCAGGGCCCCAATTGCCCGGTATCGGGCAGCGACAGATGATCGGGATGCCGGACCAACAGCCGCGCAGGGTCATAGGGGCCGTCGACGCTCCAACCCTGTGTCCGCGCCGCCGAGAAGCCAAAGAAGCGGTCATAATATTCCGCGTCACCTATCATCACCAGTGGCAGGCTCTGGTCATTGCCAATCTCGCGCAGCACAGCATGCATTAATGCCTGACCAATGCCTTCGCCCTGCACCTGCGGCGCGACCGCGACCGGGCCGACCATGATCATCGGTTGCGGCCGGCCACTTTGACCATGCAATCCGACTGGCCAGCATTGAATGGTTCCCAGCAATTCCCCGCCGTCATCATCAACAGCGGCAAAGCACAGCCGTTCCAACGCCGCCATGCCTGCACGTATCCGATAGGCCGTTCGCTGGTGCCGATCGTGCCCGAATGCCGTGTCGAGCAATGTATCGACCGCTTCCGGGGCAATATCGCTCAAGGGAATGATGCTGGTCATCGCGAAAAGTCCATGGCTTAGAGGGTTGCGGTGCTCTAATTCGGCAAGCGCAGCGTGTCGAGCCTTTGCTTTGTTGCCAATTCTGGTTATCAGGTAACGGATACCGATGGGGGAGCAGCAGTATGGATAATCATCAACCGGCCACTGAAATGGG
Source organism: Parasphingorhabdus sp. (assembly GCA_041740435.1). Lineage (GTDB taxonomy): Bacteria > Pseudomonadota > Alphaproteobacteria > Sphingomonadales > Sphingomonadaceae > Parasphingorhabdus. Next base: position 7,019 of record JBGSLY010000284.1, on the reverse strand, counting down.
CAATGCGAGCAGCGCCACCGGAGCCGCAGCCGTAGGTAAAGACATTAAGGGTTGGACCGTGTTAGCGCTCGCCGTGGTGGGAGCGCTTGGCATTTTGGTCGCATCTGTCGGATCAGGCTGGGGACTATGGGATTGGACTGTCGGTCTGACGGCGGTTCCGTTTCTGACCGGGGCGGCGATTTTGGCGCTGGTTATCGCCATTGTCGGGGTCATTCTCGACCGGCGTAAGGGGCGCAGCACGCGGTGGTTGCGGCTGGGGGCAGGGGTGGTCATTGCGCTGGGTTTGTTGTTTCAGATGACCGGCTATGTACGGGCTGTTTCCTCGCTCCCTGCCATCCATGATATTTCCACCGATCTGGCCGACGCGCCGCAGTTTCAGACGCTCACCCTGCGGTCCGACAACTGGGACAATATCCCGGGCGCCGACGATAGTGCCATGCGCGGTATGAACCCGCAGCAACGTTGGGTGCAACTGCACCAGCGGGCCTATCCCGATATCCGGTCGGTTCGGATTGACCAGCCCGTAGCCGAGGTTGTTGCAAAGGCCCGGCGGATTGCCGAGGATCGCGGCTGGACTATCGCTACCACTGATCCTGCATCGGGGCGGTTGGAGGCGACCGACACCACCGCGCTGTTCCGCTTCAAAGACGATATCGTTCTGCGCGCTCGCCCGACCGCCAATGGACAGGGCAGCATCATCGACGTCCGTTCGGTTTCACGAGTCGGGGTCCACGACCTGGGGGTCAATGCGAAGCGGGTGCGGAGTTTTTTAAGCGATTTGTCGGGGACAACGTCGGCGACGGGGGAATAGTTTATTCCGCACGCTGCACTCGGCCCCATGCCTCTTCCTTGGAGCTGATAGAGCGATTTCCAGTGATGCTGACAGCAAATCCCCCTAATCCCTGAGCAGCTCATTGATCCCCGTCTTGCTCCGCGTTTGGGCGTCGACCGTTTTGACGATGACCGCGCAATAGAGCGAGGGGCCTGCGGTGCCGTCCATACCGATACGGCCAGGTAGGGCGCCGGGGACGACGACGGCATAGGGCGGTACGGTACCGATATGGATTTTGCCGGTGTTGCGGTCGACGATCTTGGTTGATGCGCCAAGGTATACGCCCATGGACAGCACCGCGCCTTCGCACACCCGCACCCCTTCGGCGACTTCGCTGCGCGCGCCGATGAAGCATCCGTCTTCGATCACTACCGGTCCAGCCTGCAGCGGCTCCAGTACACCGCCGATGCCAACGCCGCCGGAGATATGGACGTTTTTCCCGATCTGCGCGCAGCTGCCAACCGTGGCCCAGCTGTCGATCATCGTGCCTTCATCGACGAACGCGCCGATGTTGACGAAGCTCGGCATCAGCACGACATTCTTGCCGATATGCGCGCCTTGCCGGACAATCGATCCGGGGACGGCGCGAAAACCGGCGGCGCGAAAGCGGTTTTCGCCCCATCCGGCAAATTTGCTCGGCACCTTGTCCCACCAATTGGCGCCGCCGGGGCCTTCGATCAACTGATTGTCGTTGAGCCGGAAGGAGAGCAGCACGGCTTTTTTGAGCCATTGGTTGACGGTCCAGCCATCCCCCGCCCGCTCCGCAACCCGCGCCTGCCCCCCGTCGAGCAGGGCGAGTGCGGCATTGACCGCCTCACGCTCCGGCCCTTGATGGCTGACTGACAGCGTCTCGCGCTTGTTCCAGGCGTTTTCGATGGCGGCGATCAGCTCTTGGCTCATGACAGACTCTCTTCGGTTGCGGTGATGGAAACGAGCCAGCCTTCCAGCTCGGGGATGATATGATCGAGTGCCTCGGGCACGATATCGCGCGCGCCCCATTCGGCGCCGCAATTGACCCAGACGGTGGTCATGCCCAGCGCCTTGGCGGGCGTCAGGTTGCGGGCCATGTCCTCGACAAACAGCGATTTTGCGGGGTCAATGCCGGTGGCGGAAATCAGGCTGTGATAGGCGGCGGGCTCGGGCTTAGGTTCCAGCGCGCAGGCGTGGATGTCGTGGATAATTTCGAACACGCCGGAAAGGCCGCGCCGCTCCAGCACCTTTTCGGCATAGGGGGTGTCGGCGTTGGTAAACACCATCCGCTCCCCCGGCAAAGCTTCTATCGCGGCGCGCAGCATCGGCGCAGGCTCCAGCCGGTCCATCGCGATGTCGTGGACGAAATCGAGGAAGACGTGCGGATCGGTGCCATGATGGTGCATCAGCCCGGCCAAAGTGGTGCCATGGTCGTGGAAATAATCCTTCTGCACCCGCCGCGCCTCCACCGCGTCACAGTCCAGCAAATCCTGCAAAAACAACCCCATCCGCTCATCAATCAGCGCAAATAGATTGCAGCGCGACGGATAGAGCACATTGTCTAGGTCGAAAATCCAGTGATCGATATGGGCAAATTGCGGGTTCATATTCCAACGGCGCTTACCGGCTTGCGAGTATGCTTGCAAGCACGCGAAAAAACGGGGCCGCTGGTTTTCGCGAACCAACGACCCCGCATGCGACCCTTTTAACGTAAGCTGTTACTTCACCGCATAGGGCACCGAACTGTGGTGGACATTGATCAGCAGCCGACCATCGGGCCCGCGCATATAGCCGAAGGTATATTCCACCTTGGTTTCCTTGCCGTCCGGGCCAGTGAAATAATAATTGCCCATCGCCTTGGCGTCGTCGCCATCGGTGATAATGCCCTCATTTTCCCAGCGGACATTGGTCCAGCCGCTGATCGCAAATCCGGTATCTTCGGGGTTGCTGCCCTTGACGAAATAGCTCAGCGCCTCGTCATAAGTGCCGCGAAACTGGTCGGCGGCGGCCAGCGTTGGTTTGAACAGCACCGTGCTTTTGCCATAAGCATAATGGGTGTCGATATGCGACTTTGCCCGCGCGACATAATCGCCCTTGTCGGCGAAGGTCTTGCTGATCGCGACAATGCCTTCACCCCATTGCTTTTGCGCGGCCTCCACTTCTTCGGTGGTTATCGGCGCTGGCTTTTCATGGTGCGCGGCCTGGGCAGTCATGGGCAGGGCGAAAGCCAGAGCAATCGGCGACGCGGTCAGAATTTTCTTGAACATACATACCTCTCTTGAAAGGCCCGATATGACCGGGCCGTTATGAACCAAAGGGAGAGGAATGCGATTGCCGGCCCCTCCCAAGATGGAAGCGATCCGACATCACGAGCGCAAGAACTGCGCGCGCCAGAGGGGCCCGGAACGTGGGCGGAATATGGAATGGGACAGCGGGGTTTCAAGGGCAGGAAGAAATTTTTTCCGCCGTTTGTGCTAAATCCCCTCGCTCAGGCGCAGCGCCTTGCGGTCGAGCTTTCCGATCATGGTTTTGGGTAAGGTCTCACGGATGACAACGGCATCCACTCGCTCGTGCTTGCCAATGCGGGCGTTAAGCCAAGCCGTCAGCTCAGCCTCGCTGGCCGCTGCACCGGGTTTCAGCGCGACAAACGCCTTGGGACTCTCGCCGCGATAGGGGTCGGGCACGCCGATCACCAGCGCCTCTTTGACCGCGTCATGGCTGTACAGTACGTCCTCGATCTGGCTGGGGAAGACCTTGAAACCGCCGACCGATATCATGTCCTTTAAACGGTCAACGATCCGGATATAGCCGTGTTCATCGATGGTCGCGACATCGCCGGTGCGAAGGAATTCGCCAATAAAAACCTCCTTATCGGCCTCGGGCTTTTGCCAATAGCCCTGCATTACCTGCGGCCCCGAAAAAATCAGCTCGCCCGGTTCGCCATCGGGGGCGGGCTTGGTCGGGTCCTCCTTGTCAACCAGCCGCACCAAAGTGCCGGGGACCGGTTGCCCGATGCTGCCCGGCTGGCCCGCGTGCTCATAAGGGTTGCAGCTGACCACCCCGGAGCTTTCGGTGAGGCCATAGCCCTCGATCAAGGTCGCTCCGGTCTTGGCCTCAAACGCCGCTTTCAATTCCTGCGGCAACGGTGCGCCGCCCGAAATACAAACGCGCAGCGAAGCAAAATCGGTGCTGGCGGTTTTCGGGTGATCCAGCAGCGCTTGGTACATGGTCGGCACGCCGGGCATCGCGGTGACCTTGGTCCGGGCAAGCGCGGCCAAGGCCTGACCCGCATCAAAGCGCGGCAGCATCACAATCTCTCCGCCCCGGTTGACCGTGCGGTTGAGGATCGTCGCATTGGCAAACACATGGAAGAACGGCAGCACCGCCAATATGCGATCTTCCCCCAAGGTCTTGGGGTCAATCGCATTAATCTGCCGCGCGTTGGCGGTCAGGTTCTGGTGGCTCAGCATCGCCCCCTTGGGCACGCCGGTGGTGCCGCCGGTATATTGCAGCAGTGCGGTATCGCGCAGCGGATCAATGGACGGCGCGGTAAAATTGCCATCATTGCGCGTGAGGTCACGGAACAGCGTAATCCGCGCATCCTGCGGCACCGCGCTAACCTCCTTGCGCTTGAACAGGCGGTAGGCGAGCGATTTGACGCGCGGCAAAGCCTCCGCGACATTGCCGACCACCAGTCGCTCCAGACCGGAACTGTCGAGCACTTTGAGCGCGGTCGGCAGCAGCGCGCTGGCCGATACGGTGAACAGGATGCGCGTCCCCGAATCGGCGACCTGATGCGCCAATTCCTCTACCGTATAGAGCGGGGAGAAATTGACCACAGTCGCCCCGATCGCCATCGCGCCATAATAGGCCGCGACATAATGCGGCACATTGGGCAGGAACAAACCAACCCGCTCCCCCTTGGCCACCCCCATATCCTGCAGGCCGCGCGCCACCTTTGATGCCATGGCGGCAATCTCCGTATAGGCATATTTGCGCCCCATAAAGTCGAGCAATGGGGCCTTGGCGTTTTTAGCCGCAGAGCCAAAAAACATCGCCGGCATGGATAGCGGCGCAAACGCCTGATCCCAAGGGGTCGGATGATCGTAATGCTTGGTCCAGATTGGAGGAGTGTGCTCGGTCATAGGCAGGGGGTGTAAGAGAAGGCGAAAGGCGTGGCAACGGCGAAAGGCGTTTCGCGCACCGCACACGGCCTGCACACCGACCGCGCCACCATCGTGCTCCGCACTTGATGCGGAGCCTAGCGAGGCGACAGTGCAAGCTAACCTAGGCCTGCGGGTCTGCGCCCGGGGTGCGGGTGGGTCTTATTGCTCAAAAAAATGCAGCTGAGTTTATAAACTACAGCCAAGGCTGGCTGGCGATCTTGTTCACCCATTCGATCATCGCGGGATTGTCGGCAAAAACTTCCAGCAACCATTGCTGATGCGATTTGACCCACTGTGCTGCAGCATAAAGGCCGCAAGAACCGGCGGTAATCGGCCCCTTATGTTTCCAAGCCCAAGCGGCAACGCCCTTCACCACATTGCGCAGGCTCTCCAGCGCAAAGCGATAGCGTTGGCCTTGTGGTTCGCTCTCGGTCTTGGCGCTTTCGGCGGCATCGCTGATGGCCTCTTGGACATTTTGATCGACAATGTTCGATTGACCCGCTTCGACAATGACCTGCTGAATGACGGTCAGGCTAATTTCCACCGACTGGTAATTAGAACCGTACAGTGCTTTGTCGCGCTTCTCCAGTTCCGGGTCCATCACGACCATCAGGTTATGGGCGGAGCGGAACATTTGCAGTTCAAGAATAATGTCCGAAGCTAGCGGCGGAATATAGCCGTCATCATCGGCAGTTTTGTTTTTGATCACTTCCTGAGCAGTCAGAATATCGCGAATCGCCTGACCGTACAGCACGACCATATTCGGCTCGATCCCCGATAAGTCGTTGCCCATGGCCGCAAGATACTGGTCAAGCCGCCTGCCCAAGGTTCCACCCGCGTTGCTGCGCAGGCATGCTGTTTTCAGGCTTTCGGCTTCTTCCTTGGCCGCCAAATAGCGTATCTGATCTTGGTCGGCGTGGGAAAGAAGGTCTGCTCCAGCCTGACTATCAAGGATAAGCGGGCCTTCGTCGGGGACCTTGACGGTGATGGCGTAGATATTTTGTTCGGGCAGCGTGTCGGGCCGTTCCTGCGCCACCAACTCCCTAACCCAACCCTCAATCTCAGCCGTAACCTCTACAAAATCGCGCTTCGTCCACCATTCGTCATCCTGTTCGAGCAGGCGGGACTGGATGATCAGGTCGTTCTCGAGGGACAGGGCAAAGCCGGTGGCATGGCCGACTAGTCGTCGATTGTACCAATCGACCCAAAACGACAGGCCTTCTAATTCCAATTTTCTCGATGAGGAACTCCACGTATTGATCAACGGATTGCGCCGCACCCCCTGCCATAGGTCTTGCGCAAGCAATGACAGTGCTTGCGTAACGGGTTCTCCCTTAGCGGAGAGGAGGAATTTTGCATCGCTCATTACGGATAGCCAGTTTTTGTCGTAGGCGGCTTCGGCGGCAATGACTGCAGCGCCTGCGGTGTTCCAAACCGCAAGGGCAGCTAAAGCGCTGGCCTTGGCCGCGGCGGCGGCGGCGGTAATGGCGGGTTTGAACGCACCCATTTCGACAGCTACGGCTACGGCTGCTTCCGCAGCGGCGCGAGCGGAGTCGTCGGCCATTTTATGGGTAGAGCATATGAAAGCTGCCCATGAAATGGGGGTCGCTCGCAACATAGCGGCATTTAAGCGGCCTTTTGTCAGTTGTCTCGAATTAGCAGCAATTGACCAGACTAGTGGAAGCACTCGAAGCGCGCTACGTAGCGCCAAAACTTTTGACCATTCGTGCGGTTTGTCTTCCAACCAAATGTAAAGTTCATCTTGGTTCGTAATAGTAACCATGGTGCAAGTTTTGGCAGGTGCACCTTAATTATCAAGTGAAATCGGTAGGCATTGCTTTTTGCTATCGTAACCGTGCCCCGCACTTGATGCGGAGCCTAGGGAGGCGGCAGTGCAAGCTAACCTTAGCTTGCGGGTCCGCGCCCGGAGCACGGTGGGCCCCATCATCCCTCTCCCGCTTGCGGGAGGGGTTAGGGGTGGGATCGAAAGTTATTCCGATGCCCGACACTGTCCGTTATCTCGTAAGTCCAGAAAAAGCTGCCGTTCGGGA
>JBGSLY010000283.1:0-10397 GCA_041740435.1 Parasphingorhabdus sp. | reverse complement strand
CGCCATCCGGTTTGAAGGGATTGGACACAGGGCGCAGGATCGTCTCATCCAGCGATTGTGGAGGAGCCGCTTCCCAAGCAATGCCGTGCTCCTGCGCAACCGGTTGCATCGCCCCTTCGGCCAAGGACCCGCCATACACCGTCATAATGTCATCATGCGCAAGTCCGGCACCCAGCAATTCTTGGATGACATAGGGCATGCCTCCAGCGTTCGCGAAATGGTTCACGTCGCCCGCCCCATTGGGGTAGACGCTGGCGATCAGCGGGACCACATGCGACAGCGCGTCCATATCATCCCAGTCGATCACTATCCCGGCCGCTCTCGCGATGGCCGGGATATGGATCACATGGTTGGTCGAGCCGCCAGTCGCGAGCAAGCCGACCACCGCGTTGACAATCGCCTTTTCATCAATGCAGCGGCCTAGCGGGCGATAGTCGTCCCCATCCCAGCCAATTTCGGTTGCCCGGTGCACCGCCGTACGCGTGAGCTGCTGTCGGAGCTTTTGGCCCGGATTGACGAAGCTGGAGCCGGGAATATGCAGACCCATCATTTCCATCATCATCTGATTGGAATTGGCGGTACCATAAAAGGTGCAGGTCCCTGCCCCATGATAGGATTCGCTCTCCGCCTCCAGCAATTCCTCCCTGCCCACCTTACCCTCGGCATAGAGCTGACGAACGCGGACCTTTTCCGAGTTGGCGAGGCCGGATAGCATAGGACCAGCCGGGATCAGTATCATCGGTAAATGGCCAAAGCGCAGCGCGCCGATCAACAGTCCCGGAACAATCTTGTCGCAAATACCCAGCAGCACCGCGCTTTCGAACATGCCATGGCTGAGACCAACGGCGGTTGCCATGGCGATGACGTCGCGGCTGAACAGCGACAGTTCCATGGAATCCTGTCCCTGCGTCACGCCGTCACACATCGCGGGTACCGCCCCGGCCACTTGTGCCGTTGCTCCTCTTTCCCGTGCGTAAATCTTTATCTGCTCCGGGTAGCGACCATAAGGTTGATGGGCGGAGAGCATGTCGTTGTAGGCGGTGATGATTCCGATATTCATTGCCTTGCCCGAACGAATGGCCGATTTGTCATCACCGCTGGCGGCGAAACCGTGCGCCAGATTGCCGCAGGACAGCGTCGGTCGGTTGACACCGGCGTCCCGCTGACGTTCGATCAAGTCGAGAAACGAGCGACGACCCGGTCGTGACCGTTCTACGATCCGTTCGGTTACTTGCGCGACGACAGGGTGCAGGGTCATGCTTCGCTCCAAAAAATCGTCAATGGGCTGGTTGCGGCGCGGAGCAGCTTTGCAATGGGTAAATCGCAGTCGTCCCCCATCGCGGTCTCGATAACCCGGCGCTTCTCCGCTCCGCGCAGCACGAGGATAATCTCCTGCGCCGCCAATATCGCCGCCATGTTTAGGCTAAACCGTGGGAAAGGCGCTTCGGGTGGGAGTGGCTCGGGAATAGTTGGGATTATCGCTGGCCCTTCAATGTCCGCACATTCCATTTTTGGGAATAGGGAGGCGATATGTCCGTCATTGCCCATGCCGAGCCAAATCAGGTCATAACCCGGATTTATAGGCCCCTCCTGCATCGGCTCCACAGCCACGCCCCGATCAGCGAAACAATCTGCTAACCGACCATAGTTGCTCGCGGGGTGGTCCGCGGCGACCAACCGGTCATCGGTCAATGATAAAGTGACTCGTTCCCAAGGGAGGTCCCGACTTGCCAGCAGGTTAAAAATAGCAAAGGGCGTCGATCCGCCAGGGACTGCTATACGATGGTCGCCCGGTGCCGCGATGACCGATGCGACATGGTCCGCCACCGCCTCCGAACTGCCATCCTCGGCCCATTGCCAGCGATCACTCATTCCAGGTAACCCCGTCCCGCTCCGTCAAAGCAATGCTTGCCGAAGGACCCCAGCTGCCTGAGCCATAGGGCTTTACTGTCAGCGCGCTTTCGGCCCAGGTTGCGCGGATACCATCGATCCAGCGCCATTGCGCCTCCACTTCGTCCCGGCGCACAAACAGGGTTGGATCGCCGTCGATAAGGTCGAGCAATAGGCGCTCATAGGCAATGCGCCGCCGCGTCTTGGCAAAGGCTTGGGTCAAAGACAGGTCGAGAGGCACCTCGCGCAGCACCACACCGTCGCGGTCCAAACCAGGCTCCTTGGCCATGACCTGTAACCGCACATACTCCTCTGGCTGCAGACGGATGACCAACCGGTTTGCCACGACCTTGCCGCCGCGTTCGGCGAAGATATTATGCGGCACAGCTTTGAACTGGATAACAATTTCACTGCGCCGTTCGGCCAGTCTTTTTCCGCTGCGCAGATAAAATGGCACGCCCTGCCAGCGCCAATTGTCGACATGCGCCTTGATCGCAACAAAGGTTTCGGTATCGGACGGTTTGCCCAAATCATCGGTATAAGCGCTCACCGCCTCCCCCTTGACCGCACCTGCCGCATATTGCCCGCGCACAATTTCATCAGCCTTTACCGGACGGAGCGAGCGCAGCACCTTAACTTTTTCATCGCGTACCGCCGTTGAATTAAGGCGAGAGGGCGCCTCCATAGCGGTGATCGCGAGCAGTTGTAGCATATGGTTTTGCACCATATCGCGCAGCGCGCCGGTATCATTGTAAAAACCGTGACGTCCTTCGAGGCCAACGGTCTCCGAAATGGTGATCTGCACATGGTCGATCCCGCGCGAATTCCACAGCGGCTCAAACATCATATTGGCAAAGCGCAGCGCGATGAGGTTCTGCACCGTTTCCTTGCCCAGATAATGGTCGATACGGAAAATCTGTCGTTCCGAAAACACACTGGCGACCGCGTCGTTGATAATGTTCGACGAAGCGAGATCATTGCCTAATGGCTTTTCCAGACCGATCCGCACTTGGTCCCCGGTCAAACCCGCGGCCTTCAGACCCTTAATTGTGGGTTCGAACAAAAAAGGTGCGGTCGAGAGAAAAATCGCCAAGCCGCCGGATATGTCGCCGAGCTTTGCGGCCAGCGCATCAAATCCTTCTATCGATGATGCGTCCAGCGATTGGTAACCCAACCGCTCCAAAAATGCGGCAACCTTGGTATCGTCTTTTCGGTCTTCGGGCAAAAATTCGGCCAAGGCCGCCGCCGCGAGCGTACGAAAACTCTGATCATCAAGGTCGCTACGCGCCGTGCCGATAATCCGCACATCGGGATCAATCAGGCCGTCTTCATGCAGCGCATACAGCGAAGGCAGCAACATCCGTTTTGCCAGGTCGCCGGTTGCCCCGAACAGCAATAAGGCCGACGAACTGGCAGGTCCGGTCTTTTGTTTCATCATCGATCACTCCGTCGCGCAAAAACGCCCTATATCGGTTTGGAACCTCGTTCACCATGCATAGCTATGCACGCTTATTCCATGGTTTTCTGAGCCCATGAGTTCATTGAGTTGTCAGAAATGCCCTAAGGTTTATGCAATCGCACGGCAGGCAAGCAGCGCGTCTGCCACCATTCTGTCCAAAAACTCATCATCTGAAGTTGCCAAAAAAGCTTCCAGATCAGCAATCAGTGAATTGTCAGCGACAATAATTACGGCTTCGAGTAAGGGCATGTATACAAAATCACCTTCAAGTTCCCTTTTTACCAGTGGCAACGCGACAGAAGGATCGATTTGAGCTAGACCAAGAATTGCCTCAGAACGGACCACTGGGCTTTCATCCGAGCTTGCGGCAATCAGAGCATCTCGAACATTAGTTTGATCCATTTCAAGCTGGGCGAGCAGTAGAGTTGCCCAATCTCGGTTGGCCGGATCGGCATCGCGCGTTAGAGCGATTAAACGACCAAGATTCCGTTCGCCACTTTCATGCCCAGCAAATGACACTTCTTCTCTGATTACGGCTTGGAGAAATTCGGATGGAGGACTGTAGATCTTAGTCATCCCTTCGCTATGCCATTTTTATCCTATGACATCTAGACATTGCATTACATTCTCAAACCACTGCATTTGCATAACCCAAGCACTCGCGGTGATCGGAAAAATTGAGCGAGGCTCGAGATAAGAAATCTCCTATTTTTTCTGCATGAGCCGGTTGCTCACCTCCGGGTAAGGGTCGCAGTTTTTGCGCGGCAGGGAAAGTCCCATAGCCAGCAAACAAACAATGCCAGCTGATCGCGCTGTAATATTGGTCGATGCCCAGTTTCGCGATTTCCGCCTCGATATCCTTGCCCGTGAACCATGCGGTCATCATCGCTTTTAGCGGGTCGGACAAATTCTGGTTTGCCGCATTATCGCGCCAATAGGCGGTATCGGTGCGCTGGTTCATTCGGTAATGGGCGACGATATAGTCGCGGATACCTTCGTAGCGTTCACCAATCCGCCGGTTGAATTCGTTGCGGTGTGCAGGGCCCAAACTGTCGCCGTCCATTGCCGCCACAAATTCCTGCAAAGTGGCAATCACGATATGGAGCGCCGTAGCCTCTAAAGGTTCGATAAAACCCTGCGCCAGTCCCATGGCGAGGCAATTGCCGGTCCAACTGTTTTCAAGTCGTCCGACCTTCATCTGCAAATGCCGCGCCGGTATATCACTGTCCAGCATGCCCAATGCACTGCGCAATTCGGTTTCTGCAGCATCCGGATCGCAGTAACCCGACGAATAGACATAGCCATTGCCGATGCGCGAGGTCAGCGGAATGGTCCACCGCCAACCATTGGACATCGCGGTGCTGCCCGTCGCGACAGGAAGCGGAGCGCCATCCTGATGCGGGGTCGGCATGACAACGGCACGGTCATTGAACAAATTGTTGGAAAACGGCAGGAAACTTGCGCCTAAGGTCTGCTTGGCCAACAGCGCCCGAAAGCCGCTGCAATCGACGAAGAAATCGCCGAGTAGGGTATCTCCGTCTTCGCATTCCAGTGCTACAATGGCTCCGATATCGTCCACCTGCGCCCGGCCAACCTTGCGTTCCAGATGCGTAACGCCGAGTCTCTCGGCATGACTGCGCAGGAAGGCGCCAACTTTGTGCGCATCGAAATGATAGCCATAGCTCAGGTCGAACGGAAAATTGTCTGCCGGAATCGGCCCTTTCCCCTGATCGGCAAGCAGCGGGGATAGATAGAATTGATCGGGATGGGCGGAGACATCAAATCCGGCGCGTAGCAACTGGCAATTGCGAAAGAATTGACTCTGGCTGTGGACATCCAACGGACCGGGAAACGGATGGAAATAGCTTTCAAAGCCGGGCCGCTCCGACCAGCCATGAAAGCGAATACCGATCTTGTAAGTGGCGTCACATGCGGGCATCCATTCCTGCTCCGCGATACCCAGATGGGAGAAAAAGGCCTTGAGTTGCGGCGTTGAACCCTCACCGACGCCGATGATTCCGATTTCGGGGGACTCGATGACGGTAATTGCGACATTCTTGTCCCGCCAGTGATGCGCCAAAAAACAAGCCGTCATCCAGCCTGCGGTTCCGCCCCCCAAAATCACGATACGGAAGGGCGAATCACCTCTCACGGGACCAAAACCCACGCTAAAATCTCAGGCAAGCGCGCCGCCCAGGCGTTTTCCTCATGCTCAGCACCTTGATACACCCGGCTTTCAAAATCGGTTCCCTTTACCCAGCCCGAACGGATAAATTGCGCATCGACCCGCTGCTGATAGGGTGCATAAAATTGGTCGAGCGTTGCCGTGCCATGATCCATCCACACGCGCCGCCCCTTGGGCGCATCAAGCGATTCCGCCAACCATGAAGTCCAGATCGAAGCCAGTTTCTCTTGCTCCAGCCCGGTCTTTTTCGGATCGGCGGCGGGCCAATGGGAGCTGACACACGCGGCACGGCCATAGACATCTGGACGGGCCAGAATAGCATAACAGCTCATCAACCCGCCCATGCTCGAACCGGCAATCGCGGTATGACGGGGATCGGCTTTGGTTCGATATTGACGATCAATCATCGGCTTCAAAGTGTCGGCGAGCCAGCCCAAGTAGAGGTTGGAAACGATTGTTCCCTTGGCCGCTTCTTCCATCGCTAACCGAACCGCCCCATCGGCTCGGTCAAAAGCAGGGCGCGGTAAATATTGGCGATAGCGGTCCGCCCCCGGTGCCCAGATGCCGACGATGATATGCGGCTCGATAAGGCCTTGGCGGGTTAGGGACAAAACAGCCTTGTCCGCCGCCCATATCTTGTTGAAATTCGATTTTTCCAGATCAAACAAATTATGGCCATCGTGCATGTAGAGCACAGGAAAACGGCGCGAGGGATACTGATCATATACAGGCGGCAACCAGATGCTGAGCCGCTGGTTTGGGAGACCCGCCGCGGCGATCGATTCAATCTCGATAAAGCGGCCATTCTCTGACGCAGAAGCGATTGGATTTTCTGACGCCTGCATTGTGGATGCGCAAGCGGCCAGCTTGGCAAGCAATGCAAGGGCCCAGAAACGCATCAATTTTTGGGCACCAACCGCACTGCAAAACCCCCGGCGCGGGCCATTGGTATCGTGAGCATCTCGCCGCCAACAATCTGCCGCGTTTCGATCACCATATCATGCTGGTCCGCACCCATGCCATCGGCGGCGGGGCCGTCGCGGTAAAATGTCGCGATATAGGTTGCCCCTTTCGTCAGAAAATCGGTTGGCACCGAGACTGTTCGCGCCGTGTCATCGGTAACTCCGCCAATGTACCAATTGGGGCTATTGCGGTCCTCGCGCGCGATGACGGCAAAGTCGCCGACTTCGCCCAACAGCGTCCGGGTTTCGTCCCAGTCGGCAGGCACATCACGGACGAATTGCAATTGCTTTGGCCATTTTGCGAGATTCTCGGGCAAGTCCGCCGCCATCTGTATCGGTGAGTATAATATTACATACAGCGCGAGTTGCCGCGCCAGTGTCGAGGGAAACGGCCCGCCATCGCGTCCCTTCAGGCTGAATACTCCCGGCGTATAATCCATCGGTCCGGCGAGCATCCGGGTGAAGACCAAATTTGGGATATGATCGGGCAGGTTTTTGGGCACGCCCCAAGCCTGATATTCCATGCCCCGCGCCCCTTCGCGCGCAACCCAGTTGGGATAGGTGCGGCGGAGGCCAGTATCTTTGATGGGCTCATGGGGATTGACCGCGATTTTATGCCGCGCGGCGGTTTCGACCACTTTCAAATGATGTTGCGCCATGCGCTGGCCATCGTGCCATTCAAAAACCTCGCCCTGGCCGTCGGCGGCGGGAGCGATGATGCCGCCCGCATCGGCGACATAACCGGTCTTCACCGAGTCCACACCCAGCTTAGCATAAAGCGCCATGCCGTCTTCCAACTGTGCCTCATAGACTTTGACATTTCCGCCGGTTTCATGGTGACCAATCAGCCGCACACCCTTTTGCCGGGCATAGTCGGTGACGGCTTTGAGATCGAAGTCAGGATAGGCTTCGGTAAAGCTAAAGTCGCGACCATTGGCGAACCAGTTGCCGTCCCAACCCTTGTTCCATCCCTCTATCAGCACACCTCGAAAGCCATTCTTGGCGGCAAAATCAATATGCTTTTTGGCATTGGCGGTGGTCGCGCCGTGCTTGGGACCGCTCGACCAACTGGTTTTGTCGAGGTGCATTTCCCACCAGATTCCGATATATTTGTGCGGCGTAAACCAGCTGACATCGCCCAGTTTATTGGGCTCATTCAGATTGAGGTCGATATCGTTATCATACAGCCCACCTGCATTGTCCGCGATTCGGATCGTGCGCCACGGGGTGTTAAACGGATAGTCGCGTACCACTTTGGCTCCGCGCGAAGACGGCGACAATTGCGAACGAAAGCGCAAACCGTCCATCCGCCTAAGCCACATGCCCGAATAATCGACCAAAGCCGCCTCATGGATCGCCAAATGTGTCCCACTGCTCAGCTTAAAGGTAATTGGCGTGTGCGCTATCGACACCGCATCCGCCGATGTCTGTGAATAAAGATATTCGTACCGGTTCCAGTCGCCCGCAGGAATCCACCATGCCGTCCCTGCGCCGCCCAGATTAAATTCGGTCAATTCTTCGGCGATATGCGCGGTCTTGGCCTTGTCCTGCTGCGGGAATTCGTAGCGGAAACCAACACCGTTATCGAACACCCGGAATCGCACCGAAAAGCGGCGCTTGGCCAAACTGTCCTTGCTCTCGGAAAAATCCAGCACCAATTCGTTATGCATATCGCGAACGTATCGGCGTTCACCCCATGGCTGTTCCCACTGACTGTCATTCGAGCGGCGCTGTTCGCCGGTGATACTGAGTCCGCGGCGCAGGGGGTCGGCATCGGTGAAGAGAAAGCCCAAGGTGGATGGCGCGACGATCACCTCTTCCCCGCGCTTAATCGAATAGACCGGCTTGCCCTCTCCATCGATTTCGATCCGAACCACGATAGTTCCATCTGGCGACTGAACCTCCGCGGCGGGGGCGGACACGCTACAAAAGATAGCGCAAAGTGTGAAAATACGAAAAAATCGGGTTACGAATGCAAACATCATTTCCCTCCACCTGCGCATTGCAAAAACAAAACCCCGAAGGGCGGAAGTATCGCATTGTCGGCACCATTCAGCGCCAATAACGGGGTATTGGCGTCAGCAATCGCGGGAGTGGGGACGGTCTCCGCCGACATATTAAAAATCGCAACCACCGTCTGACCTTCGGCCTGACGCTTCAGGATAAGGACGTCGCCCTCTACGCGACAGTCGACGATTTCACCCCATCGCAAGGCGGGATTCTCTGTGCGTAATGCCAGCAATTGACGGGTCAGGCTCATCATCGAATCCGGACGGTTGCCCTGGCGATCAACGGCCAGCGGTCCATGGTTCTCTCCAAAGGGAAGCCAGCTATGTCCATCGCTAAACCCATGATTGTGCGCGTCGGCAGCCCAGGGCATCGGGGTACGAGCACCGTCACGCGATAGGGTCAGGGGCCAGTTTTTGAGCGCTTCGGGATCTTTGATCTGATCATACGGAATCTCAACCTGATCAAGACCCAGCTCTTCCCCCTGATAAACAATGATGTTGCCGCGTAGCGCGCAGAGAACCGCCATTTTCATTCGGGAAAAACTGTCGGCATCCCAGCCAGGTCTAGCCCATCGCGATACCGCACGCGGCGCGTCATGATTCTCGAATGCCCAGGTCGGCCAGCCGGTGCGGCCATCGTCGGGCCATTGGCGCAGCGCGGTACAGACCAGATCGGGACTCAATTCGGACGCATAGAGAAAATCAAAGCCATAGGCGCTATGCAGCCGGTCACTGCCCTCGGCGCATGATTGCAGGAATGAGCCCGCCCCGGTGCCGCCCACTTCCGCAACCGTGAAAATATCGCCATATTCGTCCGTCAGTTTCCGCACACGTGACAGGAACTGTAAAATACCTGGATGGCCCTGATTGTAGATATTATCCTGAAAATCATGACCCCGCGCCTTTAGTTTCGCATTGTCGCGGGTCGGCGGATTGTCGCGCAATAGCGGATCGTGCATCATGTGCAGCACCGCGTCGATGCGAAAACCGTCCACGCCCCGATCCAGCCAGAACCGGCCCGTGTCGAGCAAGGCATCCTGCACATCCGCGTTATGCAGGTTGAGATCGGGTTGCTGCTGAAGGAAGTTGTGAAAATAATATTGCCCGCGCCGCGCGTCCCATGACCATGCCGGACCGCTAAAAATCGACTGCCAATTGTTGGGCGGCGTGCCATCGGGCTTGGGATCGGCCCATACGTACCAATCGGCCTTTGGATTGTCGCGGCTATGACGGCTTTCCTCGAACCAGCGGTGCTGGTCGCTGCTATGACTGTACACCTGATCAATGATGACTTTCAGACCCAATTGATGGGCCCGTACAATCAGGGCATCGAAATCGGCCAAGGTTCCAAAAATCGGATCGACGTCACGAAATGCCGAGACATCATAGCCGAAGTCAAGCATCGGCGAGGTGAAAAACGGGGCGATCCAAATAGCATCGAAGCCCAAATCGGCAATATAATCCAGCCGTCCGGTAATGCCCGGTAAGTCGCCTATGCCATCACCATTGGAGTCGGCAAAACTTCGCGGATAAATCTGGTAGATTGCAGCACCCTTCCACCACGGATGCGCATTCTGCGGAACGACTACGGTTTTTAGGGCTTCGCTTCGCTTCATGGATTGTCGGTCTTTGATTGGGGCTTTGCCATGCATACGGCGGAGCCAAAGGCAGGAAGGGTTATGGATAGGGAGCCGGGTGCTTGTGCAGAAACAGGACACGCGCCAAGCAATGCCGCAAACTCCAAGCTGCTGGTCTCGATCAAAATATTCCCAGTGATCGGTTTGGCGGCAGTGTTGAAGGCAATAAGATACTCTGCACCAGTATCGGGATCAAAGCGTGATACTGCAAACAAACCGGGCGCTTGATCATAACTGCGCACTATCTGTCGCCCG
>JBGSLY010000282.1:0-3011 GCA_041740435.1 Parasphingorhabdus sp. | reverse complement strand
CGGCTTTTTCGGGCTGCAATTCAGTTTTGGACTACAGCAGGCCAACATGGGGCCAATCTACGGCTTCCTTGGTGCGGATGAGGCGACGATGCCCTTGCTTTGGTTGGCAGGGCCAATGACCGGGTTGATAATTCAACCCGTCGTCGGAGCCATGAGCGACCGCACAAATTCGCGATTTGGTCGGCGAACACCTTATTTTCTGATTGGTGCGATCATCTGCTCGATCTGTCTGTTCCTGATGCCTTACAGTGCGACCCTTTGGATGGCGGCTTCGCTGCTCTGGATATTGGACGCGGGCAATAATATCACCATGGAACCCTATCGCGCCTATGTGGCCGACCGACTGGTGCCGGAGCAGAGATCGGTCGGCTTTTTAACGCAAAGCGCTTTCACTGGGCTGGCACAGACGCTTTCCTATCTCGCCCCAACATTGCTGACCACTATAGTGGCGAAAGACGTTCTGGACGACAATGGCATTCCTGTCATTGTGCGTATTGCCTTTACTATCGGAGCAATTCTCTCGATTTCGACGATTGTCTGGTCGGTCTGGCGCGTACCGGAATTGCCGCTGACCGACGAAGAAAGGACCACACTCGAAAGCAAGCCGATGACGGTCAAAGCGACGTTGGCAGAGATTGGCGATGCCATTCGCAATATGCCCAAGCCGATGCGGCAATTGGCGCTTGCCATGTTTTGCCAATGGTATGCGATGTTTGCTTATTGGCAGTATGTGACCTTTGCCGTCGGACGCGCCATATATGACACCAGCGACCCGTCGAGCGCGGCGTTTCGCGACGCTACGCTGACCACGCAGCAGGCAGGGGCGCTGTATAACTTCATCGCCTTTCTGGGCGCGCTGCTGCTAATCCCGATTGTTGCCAAATGGGGTGCACGATGGACCCATGCGGCTTGCTTGACCGCGTCGGGCTTCGCCATGCTGCTGCTGCCCGGGGTCGCAACCCCTGCAGCGCTGTTTGTGCTGATGCTCGGCGTCGGCATTGGATGGGCAGGAATGATGGGCAACACCTATGTAATGCTGGCTGATTCCATCCCGGCAGAGCGCAATGGGATATACATGGGCATTTTCAATATGTTCATTGTCACACCGACGCTGATCCAAACCCTGACCATGCCGCTGATTTATCGCCCGCTCTTGGGCGGCGATCCGCGCAACGTGCTGATGCTGGGTGGCGTATTGATGATCGTCGGTGCGGTTGCGACTTTGTTCGTGGATGCAGGGCATCGTAGCCCGGTGGAGAATAATACCCTTGATAGCGTAGGTTCTTAATAGCTAAGGACATTGCCTTACAATGCTGCGGCAAGGAACATGGGATTTGTCCTTAGGTAGGTCTGCACCATGAAGGGATAAAAACACGAATGCCTAATCGGGGTAGGATGACCATGAGTGGACTGGCAAAGCTGTCAGGCGTCGATATTTCTACGGTTTCCCGCGCTCTCAATGACAGCCCATTGGTGAAGAGCAAGACGAAGGAGCATATCCTGAAGCTTGCGAGCGAGACGGGTTATGCTATCAATGCTCGGGCCCGTAACCTGCGCAAACAATCTAGCCAGACCTTGGGCATTGTCATTCCGGTCTATCCAGGATCGCATCAAAATCTGTCCGATCCCTTTTTTCTGGAAATGATCGGTGCAGTTTCTCAGGCAGCGTCGAAGCATGATTATGATCTGATTATCAATGTTCCGCACAGCCCGACAGAAATTGCAGAGCAGCGCCTTTTGCTGTCCGGAAAGGCGGATGGTTTGATCATTATCGGACAGGCCGGACGTACCGAGCGGCTGAAATCCCTCGGCGATGTTGCGGACCGTATCGTTGTTTGGGGCGGCATGACCGACGAAGCCGACTATACTTTGGTCGGGAGCGACAATTTTGCAGGGGGCAGGTTGGTGGGTCAGCATCTCACCGATATCGGTCGCAGAAACATTGCTTTTTTGGGCGATATCACCCTGCCAGAGGTCCGGCTGCGTTATAATGGGCTGACTTCTGTGCTCGCCGGACTGGGGGGGGAGTTTGCGCCTAGCTTGATGATCTCCTCATCTTTTGACGGCCAAGAAGCCTATAGTAAAATCCTTGATCTATGCGAAAGCGCAAACAGCTTCGATGCCATTTTCGCCGCGTCCGATGTGCTTGGCATCGCCGCCATACATGCTGTGCAATCAAAGGGATTGCGGGTGCCGGACGATGTTGCCGTCGTTGGCTATGACAATATTGGACAAGCCGCTATGATTTCGCCTGGACTGACCACGATTGACCAGAATATCGCCCTTGGCGGGGAGATCATGGTCAATGCGCTGCTCGACAAAATTGCTGGCAAGCGTGTGCATGCCACGCTCACCCCAACGAATCTGGTGATTCGCGGCAGCACCCTAAGCGCCAGTTTTTGAGCCTCAACCACCATTGACCAGGCTTTGCTCTGATCGCCTTCCGCAAGCAGATGTGATTTCATTTAAGCTATTGTAATTTAGTAATTTAATCGAGAAAAGCGCTGGGCCGCTGCAATTTTGCAATCGGTTGTAATTACTAATTGCAATCGTTTGTTTTTTGACATAATCAGGATCGCAGCCGGTAAAAATTCACCGTAAAAATTATTCGCGCACTTGGGAGGATCCACACTATGAAAATTATTCGTCGCGCCTTGTTGGCGTCAGCAGCCACTACGGCATTTTTCAGCGCAGGGGCCTCTGCCCAAGAAGGGCCAGAAGCAGAAAGCACCTCTGAAGAAGAAGTAATTGTTGTTACCGGCGTTATCTCTTCTGCTGGTCAGAACAAGATTGACACCTCGATCTCCGTTTCCTCTTTGGGCGCTGATGCCATCGCGGACGCCAATCCGACCAACCTTGCCGAAGTGTTCCGCCAGTTGCCGGGTATCCGTTCCGAAAGCTCGTCCGGCGGCGGCAACTCGAACATCAATGTTCGCGGCATTCCCATCTCGACCGGAGGCGCAAAGTTCCTTTCGCTACAGGAAGACGGTCTGCCGATCCTGTTGTTTGGC
>JBGSLY010000281.1:0-2843 GCA_041740435.1 Parasphingorhabdus sp. | reverse complement strand
ACTCAAATATTATCGCAGAATCGCAACGCGTTACGACAAGCTCGGGTCAGCATACCTCGCCATGGTCAAACTCGCTTGCATCAGGCTCCGACTGAGGCATTATGAGTCCACGGCCTAGTAGCCTTCTCGATTTGCTCTCTGGCGCACTCGCTACAAGCAAGCGAAACACCATTTTGAAAAGCATGCCAATTACAACAGTAAATAAAAATATGCCATTGCCCGTGAACATGAGCTTGACGCTTGAACCGGTCACCCCGGCTACCTTCGCGCACCTCCAGTTTAGGTTCTCCAAACTCGAATGTCAAAAAGCTGCCATGTCCTTGCTTGACACCCCAAGAGGGCAATCCGAGCATCGGCTCCAGAAAGTTGGTTAAAGCGGCAGGGTCAGTTAACATCGGTTTCATGGTGAAGATGGTAGTAGTAAATATTTACACGGACAAGTATTCTATATTAGAAATGTTATGGGATGCAGTTTACCAATCAGTGTTAGCCGAACCCAAAATCTACCCGGCAAATTTTTGCGCCAGCTCCAGCATCGCTATCGCCGCCTTGGCCGCTTCGCCCCCTTTGTCTTTTTCGTCGCGTTTGGCGCGGGTTAGCGCCTGGGCTTCGTTTTCGACCGTCAGGATGCCATTGCCAATTGCCGCGCCTTCCATGGTCAGCGCCATAATGCCGCGCGCGCTTTCGTCGGCGACGATTTCGAAATGGTAGGTCTCCCCGCGAATGACGACGCCGAGCGCGACAAAACCGTCATAGCGACCCGAATCAATCGCAAGTGAAATCGCGCCGGGCACTTCCAGCGCGCCAGGGACGGTGACAGTCTCATGGACATGGCCCGCCGCTTCCAACGCGGTGCGCGCGCCATCGAGCAAAAGGTCGTTAAGATGGTCATAGAACCGGGCTTCGATGATCAAGAATTTGGCCATTATGCGGCTTCCTTTTCTGCTGTTTGCACCGACTCTTCCATCGGCACCGGTCTTTGCCCGACAATGCGCAGGCCATAGGCGTCGAGACCGACCAGATCATGGCTGCTGTTCGACAAAAGTTCCATATCGTGCACGCCCAATTCGGTCAGGATTTGCGCGCCGACCCCATAATCGCGCAGTTGGTCGGGCGGTGCTATTCGTTCCCCGCCCAATTTGCGGACTTGTTGAGAAAAGAAATTTTCCGCGGATTGCGGGATCATCACGATAATCCCGGCCCCTTGCTCGCCGATGATTTCCATGGATCGTTTGAGCATCAAATCATTCGGGCCATCTTTGCCGAAAACATCGGCAAAAATGCTCATCGCGTGCATCCGCACCAAAGTCGGCCGTTCGGGATCAACATGGCCCTTTTGCAAGACAATCTGTTCGCTCTCGGTCGCTTTGTTATAATAGGCGAGCGCGGTCCATTCCCCGCCCCAGCGGCTGGAGAAACGCGCCTCTGCCCGCTTTTCGGCCAGATGGTCATGGCGCAGGCGATAGGCGATCAGGTCACGGATCGTCCCGATTTTCATCCCGTGTTCGTGCGCGAATTCAATCAGGTCCTCCAAACGCGCCATCTCGCCGTCGTCCTTCATGATCTCGCAAATCACGCCCGACGGATTGAGGCCCGCGAGCCGCGAGACATCGACCGCCGCTTCGGTATGACCGGCACGTACCAGCACCCCGCCGTTGCGTGCCTGCAAAGGGAAGACATGGCCGGGGGTAACAATCTCGTCCGCCCCCTTGCTGCTGTCGATCGCGACCGCAATCGTCCGCGCGCGATCAGCCGCGGAAATTCCGGTGGTCACCCCGTCACGCGCTTCGATGGAAATGGTAAAGGCGGTTTCGTGCTGGGTGCGGTTGTGCTGGCTCATCATCCCCAGACCCAGTTCGGATACCCGGTCACGGGTCAGCGCCAGACAGATCAAGCCGCGACCGTATTTGGCCATGAAATTCACGGCATCGGGGGTCGCCATTTGCGCCGGGATGATCAGGTCGCCTTCATTTTCCCGGTCCTCATCATCGACCAAAATGTACATGCGTCCATTACGCGCCTCGTTGATAATTTCCTCCGCGCTGGCCATCACTGAACGGGGATCGCGGGCGAGATATTTCTCCAACTTGCCCAGAGTATCCACCGTCGGGTTCCAGTCGGCATCACCAAGCTTGCGAAGCGAGTTGGCGTGCAGCCCTGCGGCACGCGCCAATCCTGCGCGGGTTTCGGTTCCGGAATCGATCAGTTCGATCAGCTGCGCTATCAATTTTGTGCTCATTCGAGTCGCGTATCACATTATGATGTGATTAAAAACTGCAAATCACATTGAATGTGATTTTTCCAGTAGCGCGATGAAAAATCCGTCGAGCCCGCCCTTTTCCGGGAGCATGCCGGGCAATATTCGCAGATAGCCGTCGGCATTCACGGACACGCCGTCGGGCAATGCGGTCGCATCGATAGGCGACACGGCAAAATCGGGATGTTTGGCAAGGAAACCGGCAATCTGCTGCTCCCCCTCCTCCGGTTCTAGCGAGCATGTGGTATAGACCAGCCGCCCGCCGGGCTTCATCCAGTCGCTGACGCGTTCGAGCATAGCGGTCTGGATCGTGCTTTGCCCCGCAATTTGGCGCGGCCCGACAATATGCAGCACATCGGGATGGCGGCGAAAAATACCGGTAGCGGAACAGGGCGCGTCGAGCAAAATCGCATCGACCGGCGTCTCCGGCTCCCATTGCAGGACATTGGCCACAACCGTTTCCAGTTGCGCGCCGGTTCGCAGGCAATTGCCCTGCATTCGCTCCATTCGTTTGGACGACGAATCGACCGCCGTCACCCGCCAACCGGCGCTAGCCAGTTGCATTGCTTTGCCGCCCGGCGCGCTG
>JBGSLY010000280.1:0-6471 GCA_041740435.1 Parasphingorhabdus sp. | reverse complement strand
TTGCTGAGGCCGCGCTCGATGGTGCGCGAACGGAGCCGGATTGCGAAGTGCGGCTGCTCCGCGCCGAAGCGGCGGGGGCCGACGAAATGCTGGCGGCGGACGGCTATATCTTCGTCTGTCCGGAAAATCTGGCGGCGATTGCCGGGGTGATGAAGGCATTTTTCGACCGGTGCTATTATCCGCTTTTGGCCCGGATTGAGGGTCGGCCCTACGCGGCGATGATCTGCGCCGGGTCGGACGGGGCCAATGCCCTGATGCAGGTTGAACGCATCGCCAACGGCTGGCGGCTGAAACGGGTCGCCGACAGCGAAATAGTGTGCACCCATGCGCAGACGCCCGAGGCAATTTTGGCGGCCAAGGTGATTGGGGCGGAGGATCTGGAAAAAGCGCGAGATATGGGGGCGTTGTTGGCGAGCGGGTTGGCGCTGGGGGTGTTTTGAGTTTTGTATTCCCGCGCAGGCGGGAATCTAGCTTGTCCAGGAGAGAGATTCCCGCCTGCGCGGGAATAAACACCTAGAATCTCAAACAGAAGTACGTTGGCGATTCACTCCACGAATGACTAAAAGGTGCGCCGTTTCTGACGATCCTGCCTTTGGAACCAACTAAGCTTCAATTTTTGGATTTTCGTTCAAAGCCGTCAAAAACGGAACTGGGTTCCCACATAGACCGCTTGGCTGTCCTGACGGGCGTCGGTTAGCGGGGCGAGACGGTCGCGCTCATTTTGATAGCGGACACCGGCGGTAACGTCGAGATTGCGGGTCAGCGCGAAGCTGCCACCGACATCGATCATGACGTCCTTTTGGCTTTCATCCAGAGCACGCGGCGCGCTGCCAATCGGGGTTTTCGCATCCATTTTAAGCTTGGTGTTGAAGCGGCTCTTGTTCCCCGCATCACGATCGGCGTCAAATTTCTTAGCCGCACCCAGCGAAGCCAAATCAGGCAGATTACCGCCCAAATCACGAACCGGGAGCGCAAAATTCTTCCAACCCTTCGCCGAACCCAAGCTATAGGTCGTCGGGGTCAGTTTCATGGGCAGGCTTTCCGATGCACCCACTGGCGCGTTCAGAATATTTTCGCGAATATTGACGGCGTTGGTGGCAGATGTTTGTTGCCGCACCATGATCGTTACCGACCGTTTGCTCGATCCGGTTTGACCCGCCGGAGTGAAGCGAAAGCTGCTGTTGCCGATCAGGGCATTCAGTTTAAAGCTGGCCGCAATATCGGGATCAGCGCTAGCGGGGGTAAAAGATCCCACATTGCCGATGCTGTTCAGCGAAATTCCGTGACCGCGCAGATTGAGAATCTGACCAAAAGCAGGTGACAAGGCAAGACCAGACACTGCCAAAAGCGCGCCTCCCCAACCTAAAATCTGTGCTTTTTTAGACACTTAACAAACTTTCGTATGCAATCGATTCTTCAGGACTGTTAGATTGGCCCCTAACCCCCGACGCTGCAACTGCAAAATAGGAAAAATGTCGATTTTGTACAATGCTGTTGCATATTGGCACCGTCTAGGCCCTGCTCGCAAAAAACCACACCCCGTTAAAACGCTGTTCATCCCAACCGCGGGATGGGTTTATCGGGAAGGGGTATGTCCGACTATTAGGCTTGCTCCCCTAGGCAAAGCAATTATAGAGATGCCCCATTACCCCGATTATAACGTGACCGGCAAATGACGCCGTCTGCGCGAAAGGAAAGACCCGATGAACAGCCCTGCCACTTCCGTTCGGACCCGAAAATCAGCCGCTCGGGCGGTACTGGCCTCGGTTGCGGTGCTGGCGCTGCTCTCGGCCTGCGGCGGGAAGGAGCGGCCCAAGGCTGATTTGGCGGCGTCGAAGGTAACTACCATCGGGGTCAACAGCTATTTGTGGCGCGCCGCTTTGGAAGCTTTGTCGTTCATGCCGCTGCTACAGACCGACAGCAACGGCGGGGTGATCGTGACTGACTGGTACGCCAATCCGCAAAGTCCGGGGGAGCGGATGAAGCTGACCGTCACCATATTGGATCAGGATCTGCGCGCCGATGCGCTGCGTGTTGCCGCGTCGCGTCAGGTGGCAAGCGGCGGAACATGGGTCGATGCCCCGGTCAAGGCGGCGACCGTGCAAAAGCTGGAGCAGGTAATCCTCACCAAGGCCCGCGAATTACGCCAGAGTGCGGTTGCGGGGTAAGCCAAATTCGGGCTGCTAATATTTGGAAATACGACGATGACCGATCCGCGCTTTAACCCGATGGCGGCCGATGCCCGCTGGCAAAAGGCGTGGGACGACGCGCGCGTTTTCGAAGCGTCTGACGATAGCGACAAACCGCGCAGCTATGTGCTGGAAATGTTTCCCTATCCCTCTGGCCGCATTCATATCGGCCATGTTCGCAACTATACCATGGGCGATGTGCTGGCCCGGTATAAGCGGATGACGGGGCATGAAGTTTTGCATCCGATGGGCTGGGACGCCTTTGGAATGCCCGCCGAAAACGCGGCGATGGAAAAGGGCGTTCACCCCGGCGGCTGGACGCGCAGCAATATCGCCAATATGAAAGCACAGCTTAAACGGCTGGGCTTTGCGCTCGATTGGAGCCGCGAACTCGCGACCTGCGATCCCGAATATTACGGTCACGAACAGGCGCTGTTCCTCGATCTCTATGCCGCCGGTTTGGTGTACCGCAAGGAAAGCGCGGTCAACTGGGACCCGGTCGACATGACCGTGCTCGCCAACGAACAGGTGATCGACGGCAAAGGCTGGCGTAGCGGCGCAGAAGTTGAACGGCGCAAATTGTCGCAATGGTTTCTGAAAATCACCGACTTCGCCGATGAACTGCTCGAAGGTTTGGGCGGCCTGGACAATTGGCCTGACAAAGTGCGGTTGATGCAGCAAAACTGGATCGGCAAGAGCCAGGGGTTGCAGTTTCGGTTTGCGATTGAAGGGGAGAAAGGGGGTCTCGACGTCTTCACCACCCGTCCGGACACCATATTTGGCGCAAGCTTCGTCGCGATTGCCGCCGACCATCCTATTGCCCAACAGCTCGCGGCCAATGACTCTGCGGTGGCGGCGTTTGTCGAGACCTGCAAAAAGGGCGGGACGACCGCCGCCGAAATCGAAACGCAGGAAAAACTGGGCCATGACACCGGCCTGCGCTGTGTCCATCCGTTCGATGAGAGCATCGCCTTGCCGCTGTACATCGCCAATTTCGTCCTGATGGACTATGGCACCGGCGCGGTATTTGGCTGTCCGGCGCACGACCAGCGCGATTTGGATTTCTCCCGCAAATACGACCTGCCGGTTACCCGCGTAGTCGCGGATGGTGACCTGACCGATCCGGTGTTTGTCGGGGACGAAGCCTATTCCGGACCCGGCGCATTGGTCAACTCCCGTTTCCTCGACGGCATGACCATCGACGCAGCGAAGGCCGAGGTTATTGCGCGCGCCGAAGCGGAAGGTTGGGGACAGGCGACCACGACTTGGCGGCTGCGCGACTGGGGCGTGTCGCGGCAGCGCTATTGGGGCACACCGATCCCGTTCATCCATTGCGGCACCTGCGGTGTGGTTCCGGTGCCCAAGGAACAGCTTCCGGTCGTTTTACCCGAGGATGTGGATTTCAAAACCCCCGGCAATCCGCTGCTGCGCCACCCGACTTGGAAGCATGTCCAATGCCCGAAATGCGGCGGCAAGGCGGAGCGAGAGACCGACACGCTCGACACCTTTGTCGACTCCAGCTGGTATTTCATCCGCTTCGCCAGCCAGCCCGCGGACAAGCCGTTTGATCCGGCGGTGGCCGCCAAATGGTTGCCGGTCGAACAGTATATCGGCGGGGTCGAACATGCGATCTTGCATCTGCTCTACGCCCGCTTCTGGACCCGCGCGCTTGCTCGGATCGAGATGATCGATATCAAGGAGCCCTTTGCCAGCCTGTTTACCCAAGGCATGGTGACGCATGAAACCTATGCGCGGATGGTCGAGGGCCGGGAGGTCTATTTCGGCCCCGATGAGATTGAGCGCAGCAGCGACGGCGCGGTTTTGCGCAGCGATGGCGCGCCGGTCACAATTGGCCGGGTCATCAAAATGTCGAAGTCGAAGAAAAATGTCGTCGATCCCGATGATATTGTCGACCAATATGGCGCTGATGCGGTGCGCTGGTTCATGCTGTCCGACAGCCCGCCAGAGCGTGACCTGCCGTGGTCGGAAGCTGGAATTGAGGGCTGCTGGCGCTTTGTTCAGCGTCTTTGGCGACTGGCCGGGCAATATAATCCCGAGCAAGCTTCAGGAGGATCGGACAAGGCCCTCGACCGCAAGACGCATCAGGCGATTGCCGGCGTGGCGGCGGATATCGAGGCCTTGTCGTTTAACAAGGCGATCGCCAAGATCTATGATCTGGCCAACGCGATTGAAAAGGCCGCTCCGTCTGCCAGCCGTGATGCCGCCATCCGCACAATTGTCCTACTGTCCGCCCCGATGACTCCACACCTTGCCGAAGAGGCGTGGGCGACAATCGGCGATGGGGGGCTGATTGCACAGGCGGCATGGCCATCGGTCGACCCGGCGCTGCTCATGGACGACGAGGTTACTATCGCGGTGCAGATCAAGGGCAAGCTGCGCGACACATTGACCGTTGCCAAGGGTCTGAGCCGCGACGAACTGGAGGCCCTTGCGCTGGGGTCAGAGAAGGTGCAGCGTGCGCTGGATGGTGCAGAGGTGAAAAAGGTGATCGTCGTGCCCGACCGTTTGGTCAATCTGGTGATATGAAGAAAACAGGTCGCTTCGCTTTGGCTCTGGCTATCTACGGATTGCTGGCCGGGTGCAACCTGCGCCCGCTGTACAGCAACGGCAGCGCAGGCGTGGTGGGCCAGCAACTAGGCAGCATCGATGTCGCGCCGATAGAGGGCAAGGCGGGCTGGCTGGTCCGCAACGCGCTGCGCGATTCGCTCGGCGCGTTTGAACAAAACAGCGCCGCCTATCGGCTGGAAGTAATCCTTGACGATAGAATCGAAGGATTTGGCGTGCGGTCCGACGATACCATCACCCGCGAACGCCGCACCTTGCGCGCCCGCTATCAACTGGTCCGATTGGCCGACGGGGTGGCGGTGCTGGATGCGACCGCTGGTTCGGACGCCGGGATTGACGTGGTCAGCTCTGAATATGCAACCATCGCGGCGGAAAACACCGCACTGGAAAATCTGTCGCAGACCATCGCAACACAGATAGTCGCGCGGATTTCCCGGCTGGCCAGCGAAACCACCTCCACGCCCGACCCATGAGTTATTCCTTGTGAAGGCCAAAGGTGCAGAGGCGCTCAAACGCTATAAAACCTCTTCCGAAGCCATTCGCCTGATCATGCTGGGCGGGCCGAGCGTTTCGGCGGCGCGCGAACTCACCAACGCTTTCATTGCCGCCATGCCAGCGGATGCAGAAAAGGTCGATGTCACCGCCGAAAGCCTGTCGGGTGATCCGGCGCTGTTGTCCGATGAAGCGAGGGCGATTTCGCTGTTCGGATCGGCACGCTATCTGCTGCTATCGCTTGCCAGTGGTGACGGGGTTCGGGTGACCAAAGCCATCGAAACGCTGCTCGCCGATCCGGCACGCGGCGATCCGGTCATTGTCTATGCGCCCAGCGTCGTTGATAAGCAGTTGTTGGCTAAGATCATCGCCGATTCCCGGCACGGGCTCTATGTTTCATGTTACGATCCCAAGGCAGAGGAAATTCTATCGACGATCCGGGCCGCAGCACAGGCGCAACATTTGCAGATTGGCAGCGACGAGACCGGTCGGCTTGCCGCGCTATGCGACAATGATCTGGCACTGATCCGCGGTGAGCTAGAAAAATATGCACTCTATTGCGATGCTGCCGCCAACAATCCGGGACGGGTGGACATGGCGATGCTCGATCGGCTTGCGGCAGGACAGCCCAATGAAGATTTTCGTCCACTTATCCACCTCGCCCTTAATGGCGATGGGCGCGGTCTGGCGAAGGCGATGGAGAGTTTTCGCCTGACCGGCATCAACGGCGTTGGCCTGGTTCGGGTTCTGCTGATGCACCTGATGAAGCTCGCCAAGGTCCGCGCCGCCGCCGGGGGACGCAGCAATGTCGACGACCTGGTCGGCAATCCCCGCTTCCAACTGTTTTACGAAGACCGCACTTATGCGAAGCGCCAACTGGCGATATGGTCCGCCCCGATGTTGGCCCGACTGATCGACCGGACTCTGACGCTGGAAACCGCATTGAAAAGCAGCAACCAGCCCGACGATGTGCTGGTCGAACAGGAATTGACCACGATTGTCCGGATGGCGGGGCGAGGGCGAAACTAAAATCCTCCCCCTGTGGGAGAGGTGCCGCGCGAAGCGAGACGGAGGGGGCGCCGGGGATCGCTCATCGCAGCAACTGGCCCCCACCGACCCACCTGCGGTGGGTCACCTCCCCCGGGAGGGGAGGATTTATCGGTACCAACAGCCTAGTCGCAAATCAAAACGGTACGTCGTCGTC
>JBGSLY010000279.1:0-5830 GCA_041740435.1 Parasphingorhabdus sp. | reverse complement strand
GGAGGATTGCGTGCTTCCCTCCCCCTCTCAACTCCGCCTAGCTGCTAAAGCAGCAAGGCGGCGTGTCTCTCCCCTGGAGGGGAGACAGCAGCCCAAATCCTCCCCGGCCCTTCGACTCGCTCAGCAGCGCAGGGGGACCATGTGCAACATGGTGGAGGGGCACGGTCGGCGTTAGGGCTACGCCTTGAAGGTTTAGAGCGAGATGACATAAGATTGACCCACCGGGATTGCCGCGGGAAGTCTCCCGGCAAGGCGCGGTGTGCAGGGCGGGCTGGTTGCCCGTCCAATCACCGCAACGAAGTCCGGGGGGCTTCCTGCGGCAACCGCTTGCGGCGGGCCCCTTTTGGCCGATTGCCGCGTCATTCGTCGGTCGCTATGCATCAACATAACACCCTCCTCAATCCTTGCACTCGGCCAAAATCGGCTCCGTCACGGTGGGTCAATCTTATGTCATCTCGCTCTAACTGACGGGGCCTGTGCCCCTCCACCAGCTTCGCTGGTTCCCCTCCCCGGAACGGGGAGGATTGCGTGCTTCCCTCCCCCTCTCAACTCCGCCTAGCTGCTAAAGCAGCAAGGCTGCGTGTCTCTCCCCCTGAAGGGGAGAGAGGATTTGGTCCCCTGATGCAAAAGCGGTATAAGGCACCAAAAGGAGAGGACACATGATCGAGATTACACCCACCGGCCAAGCCTGTGGCGCGCGGATTTCGGGCGTTGATTTGTCGCAGCCGCTGGACCCGGACACGGTTGCTGTGATCCGATCCGCGTGGCTGGAGCATCATGTGCTGGTCTTTACCGACCAGTTGCTGACCGATGACGATCTGGAGCGTTTTACCCGCTATTTTGGTGATTTTGGCAATGATCCGTTCTTCAACCCGATTGCCGGTCGCCGGCACATCGCCGCCATATTGCGCGAGGCGAACGAGCAATCGCCGCTGTTTGCGGAAAACTGGCACAGCGACTGGAGCTTTCAGGCGCGTCCCCCGGCGGGAACCTGCCTGATGGCGGTCGAAATCCCTCCCGTCGGCGGCGATACATTATTTGCCAACCAGCATCTGGCGTGGGAGGCGATGCCGGACGATATGCGGCGGAAATATGAGGGCCTGACCGCGCTCCATTCGGCGCGCATGGCCTATGCCCCCGATGGTGCCTATGGGACCAAAGACACAGGCCGCAGCATGGACATCCGCCCCGACGAGTCCGCCCGCGCCGTGCAAACACACTCCTTGGTCAAGCCGCATCCCGAAACCGGGCGACCCGGTTTTTTCAGCTGCATGGGCTATATCATTGGCTTTGAAGGGATGGAGCAGGACGCGGCTTATCCTCTGCTGGCGGAGCTATACGCCTGGCAATCGCGGGAGGAGTTCCAATACCGGCACCAATGGGAACCCGGTATGCTGATCCTATGGGACAACCGGTCGGTCCTGCACCGGGCAACGGGCGGATACGAAGGCCACCGCCGGTTGCTACACCGCACGACAATCGCGGCATGGGATCCCGACTAGTGGTCCGATTCCGACATTTGCTACCCCTTATTGCTAAACTCGGAGCAAATGTGGGAATCTTAAGGACTACTAGGGTCAGGATGAAGCAAACAGGGTTACCCAGCGTGTCGGTTGCCGTATGAACTTTGGTGCTCAAGCCAATGCGCGCTTGATCGCGCCAGCCAGAGGCATGAAACACAAAATCAGACCAATCGGCATCCCAAATGTCAACACCACTAAGGACTCTCATTTTCATCTGGCATTCATTCGCGCAATGCGAGAGAGATGGCCATGGCCTCATCCCGAACGTCCCCCGCCCCGGATTCGCTGTCCCATCCGTTTGTCCTAATGCGCGCGCTTATATCGGTGTTGCTGTCGCTGGTGCTGACGGTTCAGCCCGCAATGGCGCAGTCGATATTGCGCGATGCGGAGACCGAGGCGTTTTTTCATGATATTTCGATACCGCTGATCAAGGCAGCGGGGCTGGACCCCAAGAATGTCGAAATCATCCTGATCTATGACAAGAGCGTCAACGCCTTTGTCGCGGGCGGACAGGTGGTCTATATTCACAGCGGCCTGATCTCGACCGCCGACAATGCCAATGAAGTACAAGGTGTGATCGCGCACGAACTCGGGCACATCGCGGGCGGTCATGCGATACGCTTTGATGAAGGGTTTAAGGCGGCGACCGGGATCACCATCCTGTCGCTGCTGCTCGGTGCGGCGGCCATTGCAGCTGGGGCTGGTGATGCGGGTGCGGGAATTTTAATGGCCGGGCAACAGGCGGCTTTGGGTAAGTTTCTGGCCTTTTCCCGGGTGCAGGAACGCTCCGCCGATGCCGCGGGGGCGCAATATCTGTCCACCGCCGGGATCAGCGGCCGGGGGTCGATAGACTTTTTCAAGAAGCTGCAAAATTTTGAATATCGGCTCGGCATCCCGCAAACCGACAGCTATGCCCGCACCCATCCGCTGTCGGGGGAGCGGATCACGATCCTGCAGGACAGCTATGAGGCCGATCCCGCATGGAACACTCCATCCGATCCTCAGATGGAGGCGGAATTTCAGCGGATCAAGGCCAAACTGACCGGCTTTGTCGAGGACCCGCCAACAACGCTGCGCAAATTTCCGGAGAGCGACCAGAGCGTGCCGGCGCGCTATGCAAGGGCTTATGCTTGGCACAAGGGGGCCTATCCGCAAAAGGCCGCCGAAGAAGCGCGCAGTCTGGTCGCGCAATATCCGGAGGACCCGTATTTTCTGGAGCTGCTGGGGCAGATTTTGCTCGAGTCCGGCGACCCCAAGGGGGCGCTGACCTCCCTGCGCAAGGCGGTCGACCTCACCAACAACCAGCCGCTGATCGCCGCGCTCTTTGGCCATGCGCTGATCGCGACCGAGAACAAGGCGAACTACGAAGAGGCAACGCAGGTGCTGAAGGCGGCGGTGGTGAAGGACAATAGCAACCCCTTCGCTTGGTACCAACTGGGCATCGTCTATGCGCAGAGCGGCGATGAACCGCGCGCACAGCTGGCAACCGCCGAACAATCGCTGCTGCAGGGCAACTATCCCACCGCACTGCGCAGCGCCCAAATCGCCATGGCCGGGGTACCCGAATATAGCTCCGACTGGATCCGTGCGCAGGATATTTTCTATATCGCCAAGGGAGAGCTTGACAAAGACGGCAACCGGCGGCGCAACTAACTTATGACCAAAACACAAAAGAAATGGATGTATATGACCGCAGTCGCACTGGCGATGGCCGCCGGGGCCGCGCTCTGGTTTAGCCAAGCCGCCGCTCCAGACTCCACAATCGCCGCCGACCGCGCCGCTCTGGCCGCTGGATTTGACAGTCAGGACAAACAGGCCATCGAGGCTATCGTCCGCGACTATATTTTGCGCAATCCCGAAATCGTCCCCGAAGCCATCGGCAAGTGGCAGGAAAAGGTCAAGCTACAGACGATCAACGACGTCCGCGCCAAGATTGAAGCACCGATGTACGGCAATGCCTTTTCCGGCAATCCCAATGGTGATGTGGTGATCGTCGAATTTGCGGATTTCGCCTGCGGATACTGCCGGGCCAGCAACGCCGATATCGCCAAGCTGCTGGCCGAAGACAAAAACCTGAAGGTCGTCTACCGCGAACTGCCGGTACTGAGCGAGGCCAGCACCGATGCCGCAGGCTGGGCGCTGGCAGCGGCGAAGCAAGGCAAGTACAAGGCCTTTCACGACGCGATGTTTGCTGCAGGCCGCCCGTCTGCCGCTACGATAGAGGGAGCGGCGAAATCCGCAGGCCTCGACTTTTCCTCAGCCCGTACTTTCGCCAACAGCGCCGAAGTGAAGGCGGAAATTCAGAGCAATATGGAAATCGCGCAAAAGCTACAATTCACCGGCACCCCGGCATGGGTGATCGGCAACAAAAGCGCGGTCGGCGCGGTCGGCTATGACGAGCTCAAAAAAATGGTGGCGGAGGCGCGAGCGAGATAATTCGGGCGGAACAGACGGCGGGGCTGCATTAAAATGCCAATGCTCTTTCGCTCCGGATTATGCGATGCGGAAGCGGAAAGCAAAACAGAGGACACAGCCCCAAATGCGTACCGTCAACGCCTATGCCGCCAAAACAGCCGGTCAATCGCTGAAACCCTTTGAATATGAGCTGGGGCCGCTTGGGTCCAATGATATCGATGTTAAGGTCGAACACTGCGGCCTATGCCACACCGACCTCAGCCTGCGGAACAACCAATGGGGCATCACCGCCTTTCCCTTTGTCGGCGGGCATGAAGCGATCGGGACGGTCATCGATGTCGGGCCAGAAGTCACCCATGTAAAAGTCGGCGACCGGGTCGGTCTGGGCGGGCATTCGTTTTACTGCATGCAATGTCCGCAATGCCTGAACGGCGATCATAACTTGTGCGAAACCGGGCAGTCTACAGTGTCGGCAGGACGACACGGAGCCTTTGCCGATGTGGTGCGGGCAACCGGTGTCGCAGTGGTGAAGCTGCCCGAGGGGCTTGACCCCAAAGACGCCGGGCCGCTGTTTTGTGCGGGTATCACGGTGTTTAATCCTTTTGCGCAGTATAATATAAAGCCAACCGACCGCGTCGCAGTGCTCGGTATCGGCGGGCTTGGCCATCTGGCGCTGCAAGTGGCCAAGGCCTGGGGCTGCCATGTCACCGCGATGACATCGAGCGATGACAAGACCGAAGAAGCCATGTCCTTGGGCGCGCACGCCGTCATCAACTCGCGCAGCCCGGAGGCGCTGGCCGCCGCAGCACGCAGTTTCGATGTGATCCTGAGCACGGTGGATGTCGCGCTCGACTGGAACGTCATCATCGGTACGCTAAAACCCAAGGGGCGGCTGCACTTTCTGGGGGTGCAGGATGTCCCGGCCCAGCTGCACCTGATGCCGCTGATGTTTGCGCAACTATCGCTGTCTTCCACTTTGGTGGGCAGTCCCAAGACCATCGCGGACATGCTGGAATTTTGTGCCCGACACAATATCAAGCCAGTGACCGAGCATTTCCCGTTCGCCAAAATCAACGATGCTTTCGACCATTTGATCAGCGGCAAGGCGCGATACCGGATCGTGCTCGATCATTAAACCCGGTACCACCTGACCAAAATGTCACTTGCTACCGGCCATCGGGCGCATAGGGCGTTGTCATTCAAATTTGTTCGACAGGAGTCTCCCCAATGACGATCCAGAACCGCAGGGTTTTTATCAAACAGCGCCCCAATGGCATGCCCGTGCTGGACGATTTTGGAATCGAAGATGTTAGTATCGACAACGTCCCCGCCGATCATGTGGTGGTCAGGGTCGATACGCTGTCGATGGATGCTTGGATCCGCACCACTTTGAACGAAGAAGGCATGCACCGCACCGGCGACATCGGCACCACTATCCGCGCGCTCGGCGTGGGGCAGATAGCGGAGAGCAACAGCGACGCGCTGGCCGTCGGTGACTGGGTGTACGGGCTTTTATCCGCTCAGACTCATGCCCTAGTGCCCGCCGCGAGTATGCGAAAAATCACTCCCGAACCCGGTATCGCGCCGGGGGAATATGTCGGGCCGCTCGGCATTACCACCGGCCTGACCGCTTGGGTCGGGCTGATCGCGGTGGGCGATATGCAGCCGGATGACGTGGTCGTGGTGTCGGGTGCCGCCGGAGCGGTGGGATCGGTCGTGGTCCAACTGGCTAAGGCGCGCGGTGCTACCGTCATCGGGATCGCTGGCGGCGATGTGAAGTGCAAATATCTGACCGAAACCTTGGGTGCAGACATCGCCATCGACTATAAGGCGGGTGACGTCCGGGCCGCAATGTCCAAAGCTGCACCGAACGGGATCAACGTGTTTTTCGA
>JBGSLY010000278.1:0-5445 GCA_041740435.1 Parasphingorhabdus sp. | reverse complement strand
CGCGGAATGGAAGGGTGATTTGCTCGCCACTTACGCCGCAGCGGCTGGACAGCCAGCAATCGCCTGGCCCGCTGTCCCCGTGGCTGAAAATGCACCCTATTTCCGGCTATCATCGGTCAATTGCCGGAAAGTCGCAAGGTGGCGCAGCGCCAGCGGCCGCAACGCAGAAGGACAGGCGGGGATTGTCCATATTGCGGGATGCGTTACCGGCGGCGGCGAAGGGCCGGGCGCGCAGGTCGTCATCGGCTGGTCAGAGCGTCCGGATAACCCCAAATGGACCGGCGGGATTGTGCAGGGCACTATCGCCCCCGACAGCCGCCATATCATCCGTCTGATCGCCAGCGAACCGCAAGCGGGCCTGAAAAAGGTAAAGCCACCCTCACTGGACGATATTCCCAACAATCATCTGGCCTACGCAGTGCAATGGTTCTTTTTTGCCTTTGTCGCGGCCGTGATATTTGTCATTGCGGTGCGGCGGCGCCCGCCGACTTCTTAATAGTACACTACGCTCTGCATACCGGTGGCGATAATTTGTCTGCGGCTGTTCCAGATGCTCATATACTGGCTGGATGCGCCGTCCCGTGCGTCATGGGTCACGCTGTCGATCAGCCACCAACCATCATCGGTTGATATGTCAGTGGCTAGGATATTGACCTGCCAGTTGACCGAGCTGACCATCGCATTCTGGTCCATCATGTTCATGATCGACGGCGGTAGACTGTCGCCCATGCACAAGATTTCAGCGACAGGATCCAGCCCATCACGTTCCTTCAGCCGCATCCAGCGGGTCAGGCGATTGCTGGGGTGTCCAACGTCGATCCGCTTTCCAACAAATTCCATCCGCGACGTGAAATAGGATGCCGGACCCGACCGCAAATCGGCATCGGCGGGCAGCGGCGGGAAAGGTGGCTCCTCCGGCTTATGCACCGAAAGATCATGGGACCGCGCCTTAGCGAAAACGAAACAGCAATGCAGTCCTAGTCCTTGATCTCCCGAAATCTCTGATTGAATGAATGCCGTCGACTTGCCCCGGCTGATCAACCGGGTTTCCGCCGTCAGGGTGCCGAATAAGGGGCCGGTAAAGGCGATTTGGGCGCTGCGCAGCGGGGGCAAATCCTGCTCACTGTGCTTCGCCGCGCCATAGGCGAGCGCCGAGGAAAGGCCGCCAAAGGCCGTTCGTCCTTGCACCCATCCTTCGGGCAGGGGCAGGGCATTTTCTGCACCGCCAGCGTCGATTTGGGTGATCATGTCTTTCAGGTTCATGGCGGGCAGGTCTAATGAGGGCTTTCAGAAAAATCCAGTCCGATGATTTACAATATTTCCCCTTTGCGCTATGGCTTATCGATTATATTTGAGCGACTTGTGGGGTCAATTAGGGAGAAGGGATGACATGACTGCTGTACCGACATTGACCAGAGCCGATTTGGCCGACAGCATGAACCGCCAAATCGGTCTTGCCCGCAGCGATAGTGCAAATATGGTTAGCTCCATTCTTGATCATCTGACCGAAGCTCTGCTCGCTGGCGAGAATGTCAAGATATCGGGGTTTGGGACGTTTATATTGCGCGACAAGACACTGCGCGTTGGCCGCAACCCTAAAACCGGGGTCGAAGTGCCCATTACACCGCGCCGCGTCCTGACTTTTCGGGCCAGTCAGTCGATGCGTGACAAAATTCAGGCCGCCGGATGATGGATGGCGTGCCCGCCAACACTGCGCCAATGACCGATATTTCCCTTACTCAAAAGGCCGACGATGCGCTGCGCACAATCGGGGAGCTTTCGGCTGAACTGCGGATCAAGCCGCATATCCTCCGCTATTGGGAAGAGCAGTTTCCGACGCTAAGACCGCTCAAGCGCGCTGGCGGACGGCGGTATTACCGGTCAAAGGACGTGGAATTGGTGAAGACAATTGACCGCTTGCTGAACCGTGAAGGATTTACCATTCGCGGCGCACGCAAGTATCTGTCCGATATGCGACGGGGCGTGGAGCGCGCATTGCCTGCCGAGCCTTCAGCCAACACTGCCGTTATCGGAACGAGCGACGCCGATTACGGCTCCGCCGAACTGATTGACCAGCTTCGCGATGTCCGGGCGTTTCTGGCTCAAGCACTAGCCCGGGCCTAACTATAGCGTCGCAGCATTATTTCGGGGCGAGGACCATCAGCATCTGGCGGCCTTCCAGCCGCGGATAGGCCTCAACCTTTGACGTTTCCGCCATATCGTCCTGCACCCGTTGCAGCAGCGCCATGCCGAGTTGCTGATGCGACATTTCGCGACCGCGAAAACGCAAGGTAATCTTCACCTTGTCACCATGGCCGATGAACTTTGTCACGTTGCGCATCTTGACCTCATAATCATGGTCATCGATGTTTGGCCGCATTTTGATTTCTTTGATTTCCTGCACTTTTTGCGTCTTGCGCGCGGCATTGGCCTTTTTCTGGGCCTCATATTTGAACTTGCCGATGTCCAAAAATTTGGCGACCGGTGGCTCCGCATTGGGGGAAACTTCTACCAGATCCAGCCCGACCGCTGCGGCTCGCTCAATCGCGTCCTCGGTCCTGAGCACACCCAGATTTTCGCCCTTTTCATCAATAACCCGGACGGTGGCGGACTGAATAAATTCGTTGTGACGTGGTCCGCTCTTGGTCGGCGGTGTCATCGAACGGCGTGGTGGTACAGCTATGTGAAGGCTCCTGTCGATTGTTGCATGGATATCGCAGCGCCAGCCCATAGCTTGCATCGCCTGCAAAATAAAGCCTTTCCCGCCGATCTCGCGCTGATATGCGTTCGCCGTGGCGCTTTCGCAACATAGCAAAGGTCGGACTCAACTAATCAGGCGGCTAACTGCAGAAATTCCAGCGATCGCCAAAATTACCGCGACAACGCTGCGCCACACCGGCGGGGCGATGCGGCCAAAAGCACGGCCACCCAATTGGTTGCCGAGCAACATGGGCAGAAACAGGATGAGGGAGAGCGCCGCCAGCTTCCAACTGGCCAGCCCCAGCGCGAAACTGGACAGTGTACCGGCGATGGCGGTGATGAAAAACACCAGCATCATCGATGCGCGGATTTGGCGTGGCTCTAGCGGTTGGCGCATATAATAGGGGACGACCGGCGGTCCTGGCATGGCGGCAAATCCAGTCAGCAAGCCCGAAGTCAGCCCGGTGGCCACAACAGCGAAACGGGGCGAGCCAATGTTGCTGCTTTTCGGGATCAGCACGGCCGCAAAGGCGCCGATAGCAACCAGTGCAATCCCGACGCGGGCGACGTCGGGCGGGGTCACGCGCAATAGGGCGACGCCGAGCGGGGTAGCCAGCGCGGCAATCGCACCGATGCTTAGCGCGCTGGCTCGATCGCTGTCGGCCAAGATAATCTTAAGCCCCACCGGTCCAATCAGCAATTGGAGCAAAATGCCGAGCACCACCGCCTCTCCCGGCGATAATATCATGCCGAGCAGCGGGACAAGGATGATCGCCATACCGAACCCGGTCAGGCCGCGAATAAAGGCGGCCAGAAAGGTCATGAATGCCGCTCCGGCGAGTGCCCAAGGCGCTACACCCAATCCATTGATCAAGGACCCGTCCAGAACTGAGGTCAAACTGTCACCGGCGGCTTGGCATAGCTGGCAGAATTCCAAATAACAGCGTCGGGGATGGTGTAGACCGCCGCGCCCATCGGGTCGGGCAAAACATTGTGCGGCTTGGCGGGATCATAGGGAGGTTGTGCCACGGCACCTCCTTCTCCGCCATAAAGATCAGGGGCGGTAAATGCGGCGGCTTCGCTCTCGCATATCCCGACCTTGGCCAGCACGGCAGGGTCGATCCAGGCTCTCGCATCAATGGCCATGTCAGACCAGGCGACTTCCAGCGCCAATTGCTCCAGACCACCGAAATAAATCGACTGGCACAGGCCGTGGTCAATCGGACCAATCACATTGACCCCCTTGGTCCGGATGCGGTCGCGCATATTGAGCAGATCTTCGCGGCTATCAACCTTGAACGCCAGATGCTGCATCGTGCCGCCTGCACAATTGCCGGCCCCCGAGCCGGCGTGGGTGTGACCGATAATCTTCTCGATTTCGCCGGTTCCCGGCAGTTGCACCAGCGAGAACGAACAGTCGTCGGCGAGGTGCAGAAAGGCGTGGATGCCGCCCGGCACTCCGTGCATATCGAACAGACCAACCAAGCGGCAGCCTAAAACGTCGGTGAAAAATTCGATCTGCGCTTTCATATTGCCGGTCATCACAGCGATATGGTGGATACCCGTGGCTTTGATCATCGCTTGCTTTCCCCCCTAAATTCCCGCAGCTTTACCGGACCCAGTTCACGAGGTTCCGATGGAAATTGTCCGATTGCCCTATGGCATAGTGTACCGCGAAGAAAGCGGATTCAAGGATGTTTATGGCGGCGCGGGCGGCATGGTGTTCGTCGAGGCAATGCGGATAGCCCCCAAAGATTCGCGGTCCAAGCAAGCCATTGTGTTCAGCCATCCCATCGGCGGGGGTAGCTTTCTGCCGCTGGTCACTTCGCTCGCCCATGCGGGTCACGATGTGCTGTATGTCAATCCGCGCTATCGCGGCAATGACAGCGCGCTGATCATGGAAAAGTGTATTTCCGATCTGGGCGCGGCCATTCGCGACGCCAAAACCCGATTTGGTTATGAAACGATCATTCTGGGCGGCTGGTCCGGCGGCGGGTCGCTCTCCCTATTCTATCAGGATCAAGCCGAAAATCCGACGATTACCCATACACCGGCCGGCGATCCCTATGACCTCACCAAACTGGACCTGCCGCCGGTGCAGGGCATCATGCTGCTCGCCGCGCATATCAGCCGCGCGGTCACGCTAACCGAATGGATCGATCCTTCGATAGAGGATGAGTCGCGGCCCTTTGACCGCAATCCGGCGCTCAATATTTACGATCCGGCTTGTCCGACGCAGCCGCCCTATGACGACGCGTTCGTCACCCGTTTTCGTGCCGCACAAATTGCCCGTAACCGGCGGATTACCGCTTGGGTCAAGGACCAATTGGCGCAGATCGGCCCCAATGAGGAGCGCGCCTTTGTCGTCCATGGCACCATGGCGGATGTGCGCTGGACCGACCCCATGCAGGACCCGTCTGACCGCCGACCTTATGAATGTTATTTGGGGCAGCCGCGTATTGCCAATGACGGGCCGGTGGGACTCGCTCGGTTCACAACCTTGCGGAGCTGGTTGTCACAGTGGAGCTATGATGACAGCAACGCCGACGGTCTCGGCAACGCCAGCCGAATCAGCTGTACGGTGCTGGTCATCAACAACACCGCCGACCTCGCCTGCACCCCCAGCCACGCGCAGCGGCTGTTCGATGCGGTGGACCATGATGACAAAGAATATCACGATATTGTCGGCGCCGACCATTATTACATCGAACGCCCCGATTTACTGCCACATGCGGTAGGGGTTTG
>JBGSLY010000277.1:0-1553 GCA_041740435.1 Parasphingorhabdus sp. | reverse complement strand
ACCGAATTGGTTTTGGTCGATACCAGCGGTCCAGCGCCGGAAATTCTGGACTGGCTCAGCGCACCTTGGGGCGTGGTGTCGTTGACCGAAAGCGAACCACATGACGTGACCGATGCTGCGGCGCGGCTTGCGGCCTATGCCAATATGCGCGCGCGGGTGGCCGACAGCTTCGCCAGTTTTGCGCAGCGATTACCCAAAGATTTGCCGCCCTCGCCCCGGCTGCTCGGGACCAGCGGGACGGTGACAACACTCGCCAGTCTTCACCTCAAACTTCCGCAATATGACCGCAAGCAGATTGATGGGCTGATTGTCCCAGCCACGTCGATGCAAAATATCAGCGCGCATCTGGCGGCCATTTCGCCAGAGGAGCGAGCAGCTCATCCCTGTATTGGCCGGGACCGTGCCGATTTGGTGGTCAGCGGCTGTGCGATACTTGACGCCATATTGGACATCTGGCCCGCCGACAATGTCGGGGTTGCCGACCGGGGGATTCGGGAGGGCATATTGCGCTCGCTGATGTCCTCGCACGGCGATGGAACGAAGCGATGAGCCGGGGCCGATCCGGCGAGAAGCAGCGCGTTCGCACCCCCAAGGGCCGCTCGACATCCTCGATCCGTTGGCTGGAGCGGCAGCTTAACGATCCCTATGTCAAACAAGCCAAGGCCGATGGTTATCGCAGCCGCGCCGCCTATAAGCTCATCGAGTTGGATGCGCGCTTCAAATTCGTGCAAAAGGCCCGCGCGGTTGTCGATCTCGGCATCGCGCCCGGCGGCTGGGCGCAGGTAGTGCGGCAGAAGTCACCGCAAGCGGCCATTGTCGGCATCGACCTGCTCCCCGTGGATCCACTGGACGGTGTGACAATCTTCGAAATGGATTTCATGCATGAGCGCGCCCCTGATATGCTTGCTGAAGCATTGGGCAGCGCGCCCGATTTGGTGCTGTCGGATATGGCCGCCAATACCGTCGGGCATCAACAAACCGATCACTTGCGCACTATGGGTCTGGTCGAGGCAGCGGCAGATTTCGCCATTGCCAATCTGAAACCCGGCGGAGCGTTTGTCGCGAAGGTGCTTGCTGGCGGCACCGATCACCAATTATTGGCCTTGCTCAAGCAGCATTTCGCCACCGTCAAACACGCCAAACCCCCGGCAAGCCGCAAGGGATCATCCGAATGGTACGTCGTGGCGCAGGGGTTTAAGGGGGTTAGGGCTTAACCACCAAATTACCGATGTGCGCGCCGTTGAA
Source organism: Parasphingorhabdus sp. (assembly GCA_041740435.1). Taxonomy (GTDB): domain Bacteria; phylum Pseudomonadota; class Alphaproteobacteria; order Sphingomonadales; family Sphingomonadaceae; genus Parasphingorhabdus. The sequence continues at coordinate 308 of JBGSLY010000277.1, read as the reverse complement.
GAGCATGAATAAGGCTTCGGGGAACCGGTCAACCCCTTCGACGACATGTTCGGGCAGCATCAGCTTGCCTTCGCGGATCAACGCGGAAATTTCGGCCACGGCTTCGGGATAGCGGTTTTCGTAGTGGCTGACGACAAAGCCCTTCATTGCGGCGTTGCGTTCGGCGAGGCGCAGGTAAAGCTTCGGCCCACGCACATCGCCGAGATGTTGGTATTGTGAAATCGCGCCGCAAATGACCACGCGCGCACCCGCTGCGGCCAGATTGTCGAGAACATCGTCGAGAATTTCCCCGCCGACATTGTCGAAAA
>JBGSLY010000276.1:0-4678 GCA_041740435.1 Parasphingorhabdus sp. | reverse complement strand
GACAGGTGAAGCACACCATCTCGTCATCCTTGTGCGCCCGGTCGTCTTTAGCAATGCCGGTACCGAATTTATACGCCCCTGTTTCCGCCGATGATTTGGACATCAGTTTCGCGCGTGATGCCTTCAGGTTGAAACTTGGGTGGGTCCGGTCAACGCTGTCTTTGACCAGACTAACCCGCCAGCTCAATTCCGGATTAACGATAGAACGCTGAATCAGCACGCGGCGACCCGTTGCATCCTGCATCCATTCAAACCGCCGCTGCCCATTGGCGTTGCGGAGCAGTGCGAGATTGGTTCCCTTGGGCCGCGCCGCCAGATTGGAGGTCATCAACGTAGGATAATCGTCGGCGGTCCCGTGACAATCCTTACAGCTAATCTCGACCGCATTGGCCACTTCGCCGTAAATCAGGCCGTTACCATGGCTATCCTGCGCGAAATGACAATCGGCACACTGCAAGCCCTTTTCGGCATGGATGTCCATCATGTGCACCGATTTGCCGGGGTTGAGACCCTCGGGGACAAATTCGCCTTCACCCTTGCGGCGGAATTTTTCCGGGTCGTCATTTGCAACGATATTGGCGGTGTCGGTGCTGTTGGACGCTTGGTCGCCTTCGGCGGTCAGCAGGTTACCGTCGCGGTCGCGTTTCAAAAAGGCGCGGAAGTTCCAACCGTGGCCGTGGTAATCGGCGAACTGGGTATCTTTCAGCTCTTTGTTGAGGCTGTAAACATCGCGAAGAAATTCAACATCACCCCATAGCCCGCGCGGCGCTGCGCCTTCGGGGTTGCGGTCGAGCACTTTGCGGACTTCGGCGGCGGTGGGATAACGCTGCTGCTTATAGGTTTTCTCGTATTCCTCGTCGCTCATTCCCGGCGGGCGCGGCGTTTTGTTGTCAGGCCCCGGCCACATATACGGCGCGTCGGACTCATAGTCCCACATGGTATAACCCAGATAGCTGTTCAGGAAGATATTGGGCTGGTGCATGTGGCAATTCATGCACTGCGCGGTGGGGATCGCCCGGGTAAAGCTGTGCTGGATCGGGTGGCCACGCTCTCGCTTGGCGGGGTCGATGTCCGCGCCGGCATGATAAGTTTTTTCTGTTGGCGCGGCGTCAAGATTATCATGCTCTTCGCCGCCGCCACTGGCATGGGTGTCGCCATGCGGAGCCGCTTTTTCCGCATCGCCGTGCCCGCCACCATGTCCGCCCGCATAGCTAGCGTCATAGGTACCGAAGCTGCCAAAGCGGTGCTGGCCCTCTTTCAGGTTGCGAATGGTGGGGTCGACCGTCTGGGTCTGGCCATCACGGCCATATTTTGCCCATTTGAGGCTATGGCGCGGTTCGCGGTCATTGGCATAGACGACGTGACACCCCGCACAGCCAGACTGGCGATAGTCGCCCGGCTGATCATTGGTGCCCATGAACCATAGGAACGGGTCGTTCAGCCGGGTCTTGTGGATGTTGAGCACGGGAATCGCGACGCGCAGGCCGGTGCCGGGACCGCGATTGCTTTGTTTGAGGTCAGGACGCCCCGGCTCCTCCAACCGCTGAATGATGCCGCCGATATTGGGCAGGCCGATTTCCGGAAACTGGGTGTTGATGTTCCGTCCGCCGCGCTCGAACACGCGGAAAATATCGCCCGGCGGGATCACGTGCCAAGTGGGCAGCGGATAGAGGATAGGCAAGGCACCACGCGCCTTTTGCTCGTCGGTCACTGAACCATGCGGCTCGCCGGGCGACTTGATAGTCGCCGCTTCGCCTGTGCGGGTATAGGCTTCGCCGAAAATGTAGTTTTTGAACGGCACGATCCCGTTGTTATAGGCCGCTCCGCCCCACAGCATCGCGCCCGACGACATCAGGCTGCGTTCGGAAGCCTCAATAATTTCGATATGACAGGCGCCGCAGGATTCGCGCGCCACGCGGTAATCGGACGGGTTGACGAAGCGGATAAACTCCGGCGATTCCTTGTTGAGCAGCGCATAACTGGCTTTGGGATTGGCGGAAGAGGGCCAGTGCCAACTAGCAGGATATTTGGGCAGAACGTGCGCCTGTTTCAGGGCGTCCATATATTGCGCGCTTTGTGCGCCCCATTTGTTGTCGCCCATCACGGCGGGATTGCCGCCATGACAGTCGGTGCAGCCCAGCACCACCGCCGGGGTTTCGTGCATGGTTTTCTGGTCGCTGGCGCTATGGCAGGAGATACAGCCCGCGCTTTTGGCGTCCGCTTCGTCCCAGGTCTGGTTCTGCGGGGCAGGGGCAGTGAAACTATAGTCGATTTTTTGCGGCTTCTCCCCCTTGGCCGCGAGCAGCAGGGTCGGGGTTAGAAGCAGGGCAAAAACCAAAAGCCATGTGGTCTCGCGAATGCGGGAGCATATATCAACTGTCGCGGACAAAAGATTCCGGCCTTCGCGGGAATACAAGCTGTTGGGAAGAGAGCGCCGCACCATATCAGAAAGCCAGTATCGCATTGAAAAGAATAGAATAATGAAAGCCGCGCTTATCGGTTTGATCAAACAGATCCTTGAACCCTTTTCCAGGAAGCAGCGCGGCACCAGACAGCCGGAAAACGATGTTCTGATTGGCATTGGGCCGCCATATTCCGGCGAGTGAGAGGTCCCAACCGATATCCTTCGGGATTGTCCCCTCGACGCGCTGTGCCTCCAGCACTTCGGTTTTGGCGAACCAGAGATGATTGGCGTTGGCCGAAATACGAACCTCTGGGGTTATATCAAAGTCGGCCCCAGCCCCGATTAGGACTGTCCCCGGATTATTGAAATTGCTTTGTCCCTGTTCCTTCGACGAACGAAGCGAATTCAATATACCGTTGCGGCCGTTGATGCTGATAACGCGTCCGCCACCGGCAAACGGGATCGTCTGGCGAATCCAATAGCTGGTATCCGCCCCGGCAAAGATCGGGTTCTCAAAGATCGCGTCAAATCCGGCTTCGGTATTGTTATAGGGATTGCTGTCCCCGCTGGCGTAAAGGCCCGACAGACGAAAGCGCATCCAGTCGACGTCATAGCTGGCTTCGGCTGCGGCAAAATAGGCCTGAATTTTGGCGGGCTCGCTGGTGAAAAAACTGTTCCGGTCTTCGCCGAAAGCACCGTAAAGTTGGCCCGATATGTTGACCCGCCCTATCCGGCCATCGACCGCATAACCGGGGTAAACCACATCATAGGATCGCCCACGCAAATCGCCGAGCAGGGCAGGGCGCACCGGGAACCCGTTGGTGTCAATTTCCACATCGCCGCGCTCACGGTTCATGTTGTAGGTCAGGCTGAACTGGCTGGTCAGGCCGACCACCGGTAAATCCTGCCGATACAGGTTGGCGAAGAAAACAAAGTCGCTGCGCGGCGTCTGGGTTACGTCGTTCAGGCCGCTGTTGGTATCTTTTTCCAATCGCCAGAACGCACCGAGGTTATACTGGATCCGGTTATTGTCGCGCGTGCCAAACAATCGCACGCCTAGCTGGTTATCCTGAAACAAAAAACCACGAAAATCCGCCTGCATCGGCTGAATACCGACCCGAATTGAATCAAAGTCATAACGCGCCGACGTGTTGCGGATATGATAATCGATAAACAGGTCCTGCACCCCGATGAACCAATCGGTGCGGTGCGAAGGTTTGGACGGCTCGACGAACAGCACCCGGCGTTCGGGCACGTTCACATGGTTGACCTGTCCGGCCAGCGTGATGCGATATTCGACATCGGGCGGCTTGTAGGCCGTCGCGCCTTTGATCAGAGCCGCACTGGCGATAAAGGTCTGGGCATAGACCTCTGATCCCGACCGCCCGAAAACATCAAGGCTGTTCGGCCGTTCGGTGGTCTGTACGCCAACGGGAATGGGAAAACTGCGCGGCTCGAACACCGTATCGGAAATGACATTGGCGACGAAAAACCAGTCATCTTCCTTAAGAAAACTCGGCTTTTTGTCTGCGGGAATCGGCTTGTCACCCTTCAACACATTCTGGTGATAGGGGTCGAGTGTAGAGCGGCAAACATCGCGCACCGCACCGAACAGCTTGTAAATGCTTTCGTCACCGCCCTTGGCCGGGCACAACGTCGTCATAATCCGCCAGCGATCCGGCACCGGAAATTCGTCGGTCGGAAACGCTTCGGGTGGTGGCGGGTTGACCGCGCCTTCGTTAAACTGGGTCACCCGGTCGGGCAGTTCCTTTGGCACGCCCGGCCGCCGCCGCCCATCAATCAGGGCCTCTTCGGCATCCAGACTGGCTTCCGTAGCCGGCGCGTCGGAAGTTCCGGTTACGGTCGATCCAGTCTCTGCTGCTTCAACTTCGGCTAATTGGTCCGACCCCAAGCTACCGGCTCCGTCGCTTGCTTGATCGGCAAATGCGGCTTCCGCTATTGCCAATGCTTGCAGCGATGCCTCGATGCTATCCAAAGACTGCGCTTGTGCCTCCATTTGTTCCGCATGACCGGACATGACGGCCAATAAGGGAATAAAGGTGGCAGAGAGCGCAGGCATGTTCCCTACAAACCCTCACAAACATTTTGTTGGTCGGTGTCGAGGAACGGCGCGAACGGGCAGCTAACATAACGCAGCCGGACATTGGCGTTACCCAGGTCGACGACGATTGTGTCGGCGCGGATATCCTTTGGCGCGTTGCCGATTCCGCCGATGCGAACCCCGGCGTTGTGCAGGCCGAGGAAGCTGATCAT
>JBGSLY010000275.1:0-2635 GCA_041740435.1 Parasphingorhabdus sp. | reverse complement strand
ACCGCCGCATGATAGCTGCCGCGCACCACCGCTGCGCCGTGCGCCGCCATCATCTCCATCGTCACCGCCACGGTATGCGGCAGGCCATAGATCACCTGTCCCAGCGAATCGCCAACCAGCAAAATGTCACAGTGCCGGTCGAGCAATTGCGCCATCCGCACGGTATAGGCGGTCAGCATCACCAAAGGCGTTTCGCCCTTGCGCTGCCGGATTGCCGGCACCGTCAGCCGCTTCATCGGCTGCGGCGTCGGATTGGCCCGGCTGGTGGAGGTATCAAAGGTGAGCGTTTTGGAGGTCGTGGACATGATGGGGCGGGGGCTTAGCGCGTAAATCCTCCCGACAAAAGCGGGAACCAGCTTTGTGTTGAAATTTCTTGACTCAATGTTATAAATATTTTACATAAGGGTAATCATAAATAACATGGAGACAGGCAATGTCGTTTCGGGAAAAAATTCACTGGGTATCGTTCGCCGCTATGGCTTTGGTTTTTGGTTGGTATTTCCTGTCCTATCCTTGGGGCATCATCGATTCAGCGGCGGGTGTGATGGCCTCGGTCGGGATGCTGGTTCCGGCGGTGATCATCATCATCGTCGCCATGTCGCTGGCGACTGCCTTTTTTGCCCTGCGCATGCCGGGGGATGTCGATTTGAAGGAGGATGAGCGCGACCGGACGATTCATTTTCGCGGTACGCATTTGGCCTATTATCCGTTGGTCGTGGGTATCTGGGCCAATTTGTTCGCGGTGTTTTACCAGATCAGTCCGGGGGTGCAGCTCAACCTGCTGTTGGCGACAGTGGTCTTTGCCGAGCTGGTTCGCATAGGGGCGCAGATATTCTTTTATCGCCGCGGCTATTGAAGGGGGATATTGAAAAATGGCTGCTCCCCCTTTCCGCAATACCATCCGCACAATGCGTTTTATGGCGGGTGAAATGACTCAGGCCGAGCTGGGGCAGCGGGTGGGCGTCACCCGCCAAACCATCGCCGCCATCGAACAAGGCAAATATTCCCCGTCACTGGAAGCCGCGTTTCGCATCGCGCAAGTGTTCGGCAAGCCGCTGGAGGAGGTGTTTATCTGGGACGGGGACGAAGTGGAATTGCGTTAGTTATCCGGACCGACCGTCATCGCGCTTTCGACGCTTGTGCGCACGCGCCTATAAGGGCGGTAAGCTCTTCCACCGGGATGGCATGACGCGGGCCGAAGTTGAAGCAGGACTTCCCCTGCATCCGTTTGCGCAAAGCGTCCGAAATGTCGGTCAGCAGCGCTGGATCGCAATAGACCGCAAACAGATGCAGCGAGACATAGCTTTTCTTGATCTGCACCGCCGCGAACATTTCGGTTTTCCCGTCGCTGGTCTCCGTCTCGAGATTATAATTATCGGGCGCATCATGCTTCACCGCAAACTGCGGCGCGTGCGGGGTCAGCAATCCTTTTAACGTGGCAAAAATGTCGTCGCTCATGTCATTTTCTCCCTGTCGTTACCGCTTTCGCCCCTTGCCCTGGATTGTCGGTAAAAATGCCATCGACACCAACGGCCAGAAAGGCACGGATTTCTTGGCCTAGATCGCCGGGTGCTGCGGGATCAACACCCGATTTTGCGCTGAGCGGCAGGAAGTAATTCTCCCGCCGGAATGTCCACGGATGGACCGCGAGGCCCAACTTATGCGCATCGGCGACCAGCCGGGTCGGTTGCCCCAGATTGCCGAGCATATCGCGCGGGATGACCAAGGATTTGTTGGGGCCAATACCGTCGGCATATTGCGCAATGGCTTTCAAACCCTCGGGTGATGTCATGGCGGGATAGGTCAGGTCGCGGCGGTCCGGCGGGCTGCCCTTTTCATCGATCAACTGGATCAGGCGCAGCTTTGTTTTGCCGCGCAGGCTGCGCAAGTTTTCCACTTCGAACGACTGGATGAATATCGGCGCGGTTTTGTCGGTATGGCCATATTGGTTAAGCAGCGCGAGCAATGGCCCTTCGTGCGGCAGGCCGATGGTCGCGAAATGGCTGGGGTGTTTGGTTTCCGGATAGACGCCAATGGTGCGGCCGGTCTTTGCGCTTTGCGCCTTGGCAAGGGCAAGGATCTCTTCGAAGGTCGGCACCGCAAACTGGTCGTCATAGGCGGCGTTGGCCGCCCGCAATTGCGGCAACCGCTCCTTGGCGCGCAGGGTTTTTAGCTCGGCCAGCGTGAAGTCCTCGGTAAACCATCCGGTCATTGTCTGGCCGTCGATGGTCTTGCTGGTCTTTCGGCCCGCAAATTCGGGCCGGTCCGCGACATCGGTGGTCTCTGAAATCTCATTCTCGTGCCGCGCCACCAACACGCCGTCCTTGGTCAGCACCAGATCAGGCTCGATAAAATCCGCCCCCTGTTCAATCGCCAATTGATAGGCGGCAAGGGTATGCTCGGGCCGCTCCCCCGATGCGCCGCGATGCGCGATTATCAGGGCCTTGCCGTCCAGTGGATTTTCCATGGCCACCCCATCGACCGCCCAACAGGCGGAAAGACAAAGCGCAGCAAGCAGAGCAGTGGCAGTTTTCATGACGCGGCTATAAGCTACCGCGATTGCCGAATTGCGACAAGTGGGAATGGATCGTGATCACGATCTAGGGAATGCATCTTTTTCCGCAATATGTTTCCG
>JBGSLY010000274.1:0-2658 GCA_041740435.1 Parasphingorhabdus sp. | reverse complement strand
ACACGGTTGCGTTTGTGTCTCGACTGCGCTCGACACAAACGGAAAGCAGACCGGAAACAAAATCGACCGCCGAAATGGCAAAGGCCGCCCAAGCCTTTGAAGCTATTTTCCTGCGCCAGATGATTGCATCGATGCGCCAATCCTCGCTCGCCGAGGGACTGTTGCAATCGAGCAGCGGCGATCAGTTTCGCGCTATGGCCGATGCGCGGCTGGCCGATGACATGGCGGCCAAGGGCGGGCTCGGCATCGCCGATATGCTGCTCTCCCAATGGAGCAAGCAGCCGTGAGCGACCTGCTATCCCTCGGCGCATCGGGCATTCGCAGCTATCAGCGCGCGTTGGCGGTGGTGTCGAACAATATCGCCAATGCGGAGAACCCCGATTATGTCCGCAGGCGGTTAAACGTCGCGGAACTGAGCAACATTTCGGGCGTCATGCCGCTGTATCTCGCCAAAAGTAGGGTGAACGGCGTGCAGGCAAACGGCATGTCGCGCAGCAGTGACCCGTTTCTAGAACAAAACGCCCGATTGACCGGTGCCGCCTTGGTGGGGGCGGAGACGCGGCTGCGTTGGTCGAGCCAGCTGGAGAACGATCTAAACCCCGGTGACAATGACCTGGGCGCCGCAATTGCAGCAGGCTTTGCCAATGGCGAGCAGCTGGCGGCGGCACCCTTTGACACCAGTTTGCGGATGGTCTTGCTGGATGGCCTGTCACAAGCCGCAGGCCAATTTCGCACCACCGCCGCAAACCTGACGCAGACCGCCAATCAGATTGCGCAGGCCGCCGCCGCATCGGTAGCCGCAACCAACACCGCCCTCTCCTCGCTGGCCGAGGTAAACGCTGGCCTCGCTTCCGCCCAACCCGGCAGCGCGCAGCAGATGACGCTGCTCGACCAGCGCGACGCCCTGATCACGGAAATTTCAGAGCAACTGGACGCCGATGTGCGCTTCACGGACAATGGAGGGGCGCAGATCGCTCTTGGCGGCGAGCTGCTTGTTGATGGGCAGGAAGCATTCCCGCTATCCATCGCGACGGATACGGATGGTCGGTTGGCGCTCACGCTCAATGGTTTGCCTGTAGCCGCCCCTAGTGATGGCCAAATGTCGGCACTCATCGCCTCCGCCGGAACCTTGGCCGATCAGCGCACCGCGCTCGATACCATGGCGCAGCAATGGGGCGGCGCGATCAACGACTGGCACGCGGCGGGGGTCAACGACACGGGCACGGCGGGAGCGCCCTTGATCGATTTGTCTGCCGGAATTGCCGGACTAAGACTAACAATACAGGACCCGGCGGCGCTGGCACTGGGCCGCGCTGGAACCGCGAACCAGAATATTCTCGACCTCGCCATTGTCCGCACTGCATCGGGTGCGGAGCAGGGTTGGCAGACGATCATCGGCGCCCAAGGCCTGTTGGTCGCGGCACAGCAGAGCGAAGTTGCCAGCAGCGCCGCGCAGTATCAGGCGGCGAAGCAGGCGCGTGATGACCTGTCATCGGTCGACCTCGATCAGGAAGCCGCCGATCTGCTGCGGATGCAGGCGGCCTATGACGCATCGGCTCGGGTCATCAAGGTCGCGCGCGAAACCCTGCAAAGCCTGTTTGCGATTTTTTAGGATAGCCGCGTCATGCCATCAATAAACCGTACCCGTCCCGATTTCGCGATTCAGCAGCAGCAAATATTGTCGAGGCAGATTGCCGAGCAGCAAAATGCCATCGCCACCGGTATCCGCGTGGCGCGTCCTTCACAGGACCCGGCGGCGTGGTCGCAAATTTCCTCCGTCGGCACGGAAATGGGCAATATCGCAGCATGGCTGAGCAACATTGACAGCGTGCGGGCGACCGCCGCGCAGGTGGAAGATAGCCTGTCCCAAATTGCCGATGGCTTGGTCCGGGCAAAAGAATTGGCCATCCAGGCGGCCAGTGCCAGCACCGGCGCACCCGCTCGTGCCATCATCGCCGAGGAATTCAGGGCCGTTCGCGCGCAGATCAGTGACATTCTGACCAGTCGTGACGCGCAGGGCCAATCGCTCTTCCCCGATGGATCGGCGCTCGCCGTGCCTGTGGACCGGCAGACGCAGCTCAGCGGGCAATTAAACCGTTCGGAATTTGGTTCCATTTTGGCCGTTCTGGACGGCGCACTATCGGCGATAGTTAGCGGGAGCGACGCCGACAGGTCACAAGCCCTCACCACCGTAAATGCTCTCTTCGACACACTTTCGACCGCGCAAACCCGGAACGGTCTGGTGCAACAACGGCTGGAGACATTGGAGGTGCAGCATCAACAAACAGGGTTGGTCCAGTCCGAATGGCGCTCAGCCGCCCGCGATACCGACATCAGCGCCTCCATTTCCCTCATGCAGAAACTGATGGTCAACCTGCAGGCGGCTCAGGCGAGCTATGCCCGTATCGCGCAAAACAGCCTGTTCGATTTCCTTCGGTAACGAGGGAGCAGGTTTTTTGAGCCGGTATGCCTTTAAATAAATCCCCTTGCCGAGCGCCGTGCATAGCGGACTCAAGCTGTCAGATTATGGATGGCTTCGCCTATTTAATGCGAAATCGCAGTTTCAGCGTGAAACTGGCCAAAGCGCTCATGGAACCGCTTGGTTGAACACGAATATGGGTTATCGCCGAGTCTGCGCCATTGTCATTTGCAACCGGG
>JBGSLY010000273.1:0-7962 GCA_041740435.1 Parasphingorhabdus sp. | reverse complement strand
CGTCGCGCTTATGGGTGTCGCGGCCAATATAATCGCGAAATATATCGAACGCTACAAATGGATCGCTTGGGTCGGAATGGCGGTGATCGTCTATGTCGCGGGCAAGATGATTTATGATGGCTGGGTCGATCCGCAATTGGGTGTTGGCCGCTTGGTCACCGGATTGATCGGGGCCTGATACCACCATGCTCGAACTGCTGTATGTGATGGCGTCCGCCGCCCCTAGCCTTGGCTCGCTCAGCGAAATCTGGGGCCATGTGGTCGATGATTTTTCCAATATCACTGAGCCTGCCGCCTTGGCCGCCTTTGGCCAGGTGGTATTGATCGATCTGGTTTTTGCCGCCGATAACGCGATTGTCGTTGGCGCGCTGGCCGCCGGATTACCGCCGCAGCAACGCCGCAAGGTGATTCTGGTCGGAATTGGTGCGGCGTTGGTGATGCGGATCATCTTTGCGCTGCTGGTCGCGCAATTGCTGTCGATAATGGGCCTGATTCTGGCGGGCGGGTTGCTATTGCTCTGGGTAGCGTGGCGTTTCTGGCGCGAGATTCACCATGGCGGCGAATCGCCCGGCTCCCCTGAAATATCGGGCGACGAGAATAGCGGTGTCGCCGCGCAGCGCAGCTTCTGGGGCGCGGTCTGGGCGGTCACCGCCGCCGATATCTCGATGAGCCTCGACAATGTGCTCGGCGTCGCGGGTGCGGCGCGTGAGCATCCCGGCATCCTCGTCATTGGGCTGCTGTTGTCGGTCGCCCTTATGGGCCTCGCCGCTAATGTCATCGCCCGCTATATCGAGCGCTACAAATGGATTGCCTATGTTGGCCTAGCCGTCATCGTCTGGGTCGCCTTCCGCATGATCTACGAAGGCACCGTCGATCCGCAACTGGGCATTTTGACTTTGATGGGGTGAGGGCAGAGCAAGTTTCTCCTAGCCACTCGGCGTGCAGCGGATTCGTTTCGTCCGACTTTTCGGCTTTAGGTATGGAAGGCATCAGCAATTTGTATTTAAATGCGATGGCGAAGGGGAATGAACATGTCGGAGGCGATTAGAAAAGAAGTCGATACCAACTATGACTTCTTTCAACGTAATTTATCTGCATTACTGGACCGTCATCGCGGTCAGTATGCGTTGATAAGGTCTGCCGAGATCAGTGATTTTTTTGACAATCCCGGAGATGCCTATCGCGCCGGTCTGGCGCGGTTTTCAGACCACATTTTTTCAATTCAGGAAGTGACGGATGAGCCGGTAGATTTGGGAATGTTTTCGATTGAAGTCCTGTAGCGGAATTCACGACGGCCGCCAGATCCTACTGCCGGTCGAGGTCTTGAGATCGGAAAATCCGGCGGATTTTTCGTCCTTTACCGCAAAAGCGCTATTGGATACCGGCGCTACAACCTGCGGTATCGGGCCAAGAGTTGTTGAATCCTTGGGATTGATCAGCCGTATAAAAAAGCCATTGGTATCGGCGACCGACACCGCCATAGCGCACTATTACGTGTTCCGTATCGGTATATACGCTGACACGGATAAAGTAACTGATCCCAATCCGCAAATTCCTTTTGTTTTTCCCGATATCGAAGGTTTTGGATGGACACAATCTCGGGATTACGACGTTATTCTGGGGATGAATGTACTACGAAATTGCGATCTTACCATATACCGCGATCGCCGGTGGACGCTCAGGATGTCGTGAGCAACCACGCTCACCCCTTCATCGCATCCAGCATCGCGGCCATTTTTTCCCAGACCTTGTTGACCGCTTTGAGCGGGCGGACCATGACTTTGAAATCCTGTATCCGACCCTCGGCGTTCCAGCGGATCAGGTCGATGCCGTTGATCTTAATCCCCTCAATCTCGCTTTCGAACTCCAGCATCATACTATCGCTGTCGTTGATTTCCCGCACATAGCGAAATTCGCCGTCTCCGAACACGTTGCCCGCGGCGGTCAGATAGGCGAACACCAGCTCACGCCCTGCCTGAGGCGTGTGCACCACGGGGGAGTGGAACACCGCATCTTCGGCCAGCATGTCCCAGAGCATCGCTTTGTCGTGTGTTTCGAAATAGGCGTGCCAGCGCGCCAGTCCGTCTTGGGGTGAAGGTGCTGTCGCTGTCATCTCTCTCTCCTGCTCGCGATACGGGCACAGTTGCATAGTGCCGATGTGCATACCATATAGCGTCTATTGGGCGATGCAACCATCGGCCAAACACCATTCGGGAGGATAGAATGAAAGTGACCGTGGAACTCGACTGCACGCCAGAAGAAGCACGCACGTTGATGGGATTGCCCGATGTCGGCAAGCTCAACGACGCCTATGTGGCTCAGGTCGGAAAATTCCTGCAAGGCGCAGGTTCGGTCGAACAGTTGCAGAATTTCACCAAAATGGTCACCCCGATGGGTGAGGCGGGCCTCAAAATGTTCACCACCTTTTTGAGCGGTGCCATGGGTGCCTCCCGCCCGGGCGAGAAGCCCGAGAAAAAAGAGAAAAAGGAATAAATATCAGAGTGTTACTCTGACGTCATGATGCATGCGGACACCATCTTTGCGCTGTCAAGCGGGGCACCGCCAGCGGCCATTGGCATCATCCGGATTAGTGGACCCGCAGCAGGAAGCGCGCTATTGGCGTTGGCGGGAAAACTCCCTTCCCCCCGCCGCACCGCGCTTCGTCCGCTTACCAATCCGCAATCCGGAGAAGCGCTCGATACCGCCTTGTTACTCTGGTTTCCCGGCCCTGCCACCGCGACCGGCGAGGATTTGGCCGAATTACACTGCCACGGCGGGCGAGCGGTTATCCGGGCGGTGGAAGCGGCGCTTTCCGCCATGCCCGGCCTGCGCCGAGCAAGACCAGGCGAATTTACCCGGCGGGCGTTTGAAAATGGCCGGATGGATCTCGCTGAAGCCGAAGCCCTGTCCGATTTGCTCTTTGCCGAAACCGAATGGCAGCGCCGCTCGGCGCTGACCCGGATGCAGGGCGCACTGGGCGCACGAATTGAACCATGGCGCGATTCTTTGATGGCGCTGTCGGCGCAGGTCGAGGCAGAGCTCGACTTTTCCGATGAAGATGATGTGTCCCCGACTTCACGGGATGCGATGACGGCGCGGCTCGCGGACCTTGGTACGGATATGGAGCGGCAATTGGCTCAGCCGCGTATCGAGAAATTGCAGGACGGCGTGCGCGTCGTGCTTGGCGGGCCACCCAATAGCGGCAAGTCCTCGCTACTCAACGCGTTGGTCCGCCGCGATGCGGCGATTGTGTCCGACACCGCGGGGACCACTCGCGACGCGATTGAGGTTCCGGTAGCGCTGGATGGTATCCCCTTTGTCTTTGTCGATACCGCTGGCCTGCGCGAGGAGGGAGCCGAAGCCATCGAGCAGATCGGGATTGCCCGCGCCCATGACCAACTGGCCGCTGCTGATCTGATCCTGTGGCTGGGGGAGGAGGGGGCTGGGCCGGAGCATCAAGGCCTGATCGAAATCGCCGCCCGCTGCGACGCCAATGACTTCGTCGCCAAAGGGGAAGCGGCGGTGACGGTATCGGCGCAGACCGGCGAAGGCGTCGACGCATTGGTAGCCGCGCTAAAACACCGTGCCTCTACGCTGCTCCCGCCGCAGGACCATGTTGCCGTCAACGCACGACAGGCACATTTGATTGCGGTAGCCATGGGGCATGTTCGGGCGGCAGCGGAACGGGACGATCTGCTGATGCTGGCCGAAGAGCTCCGCCTTGCGCGCGACGCGCTTGATGCGCTCACCGGTCGGGCGGGGACCGAAGATATGCTCGACGCGCTGTTCGGGAAATTCTGCATCGGGAAATAGGTAATGTTCCACGTGGAACATTTTGACCTTTGGCCCGGCGACGAAAGCAGTTGATCAGTTTTGAACCAAACCATGCTCCGGCGAAGGCCGGAGCGTTGGCCAAACAGAACCAACGCATATGGCCAAGGTTCCGGCCTTCGCCGGAACACGCGCCTGTTGTTATCGTTTTGACCCAACTGCCCGCTTACGCTATGGGCGCGGGCATGAGCGAGCGGGATTTTGACATCATTGTGGTTGGCGGCGGCCATGCCGGATGCGAGGCAGCAGCAGCGGCGGCGCGGATGGGCTGCCGCGTAGCCTTGCTCAGTTTTCGCAAAGACATGATCGGCGCCATGTCCTGCAACCCGGCGATTGGCGGGCTGGGCAAGGGCCATTTGGTCCGTGAAGTCGATGCATTTGATGGCCTGATCGGTCGGGCGGCGGATGCGGCGGCGATCCATTACCGGATGCTCAACCAGTCCAAAGGCTCGGCAGTACAGGGGCCACGGGTGCAGGCCGACCGGACGCTATACCGCGATGCGATTCAGGCGATGCTGGCCCAGCAATCCGGCCTGACGATTGTCGAAGCCGAAGTAGCGGCGCTGAAAATCGACGGCTCGCGGGTGACCGGAGTGACGCTGGCCGACGGTGAAGAAATCAGTGCGCAGGCGGTCATACTGGCGACCGGAACCTTTCTCGGCGGCAAGCTATTCCGAGGCGAAGAGGTGTTGACCGGTGGCCGTACCGGCGAGGCAGCAGCGACGTTGTTGGCGGAACAGTTGCGCGCTGCCGATCTACCGATGGCGCGGCTTAAAACCGGGACGCCGCCGCGCATCGACGGGCGGACGATTGATTGGGCCATGCTGCCGGAACAGCCGAGCGATGATGGTGACTGGACCATGTCGCCGCTATCAAAGCGCCGGACGGTCCCGCAGCTTTTTTGCGCGATCAGCCGAACAAACGAGGCCACCCATGATATTATTCGTGGTGCACTCCACCGCTCGCCCCTGTTTAGCGGGGCGATTGATGCTTTGGGGCCGCGTTATTGCCCATCGATTGAGGACAAGATCCACCGCTTCGCCGACCGGACATCGCATCAGGTGTTTCTGGAGCCTGAGGGTCTCGACAGCCCGTTGATCTATCCCAACGGAATCAGCACATCGCTGCCGACCGATGTGCAGATTGCGATGGTTCGTTCGATGGAGGGATTGTCACGGGCCGAGATCGTCGTCCCCGGCTATGCGGTCGAATATGACCATCTCGACCCCCGCGCTTTGGGCCATGATTTGCAGGTTCGCGCTATGTCGGGCCTCTATTGTGCCGGGCAGATCAATGGCACCACCGGCTATGAAGAAGCGGCGGCACAGGGGTTGATCGCCGGTCTCGCGGCCAGCTGTGCTGTGCTGGGAAGGGCAATGCCCGCGCTTGACCGGGGCAGCAGCTATCTGGCGGTGATGATTGACGATCTGGTGCTGCAGGGGGTGACGGAGCCGTACAGGATGCTGACCGCCCGCGCCGAATACCGGTTGCGGCTGCGGGCTGATAACGCCTCGACCAGACTGACGCCGATGGCCATGGAGTTGGGTTGTGTCGGCGAGGAGCGGTGCGATTGGTTTTGCAAGCGTGCGGACCGGCGCTATGAGGTTACCCAAGACCTACAGGCGATGGCGAGCGCCGAACAGCTCAGTGAGCTGGGGTTAGAGGTAAAGCGCGACGGCACCCGGCAAAGCCTGTCAGACTGGCTGCGCTTCCCCAATATATCGCTCGCGGCATTGGAACCGCTGGCTCCGGCGCTGGCACATCTTCACCCGGCATTGCTGGCGGAGATTGAGGAAGATGGCCGCTATGCACCGTATCTAGCGCGGCAGGAAGCGGAATTGCGCGACCTGCGCCGCAATGAAGCGATTCCGATTCCCGATGATTTTACCTATGCCAACATACCCGGTCTCTCGAACGAAATGGTGGAGCGGCTGTCGATTGCCCGGCCCGCGACCTTGGCCGAAGCAGGGCGAATTCGCGGGATAACCCCGGCGGCATTGGCGGCGATATTGGTCCATGCCCGCCGTGCGTTAGCCGTTAGCAAGGCCGCATGACCGAGGAAGAAGCGCGCGCCTGGCTAACCGATACGCTGCATGTTCCACGTGGAACAATGGACCGGCTGGAGCAGTTCCTGGCCCTATTGGTGGCCGAGATGGACCAGCAGAACCTGATCTCGCGCGCTAGTCTTGACCATATCTGGGCACGGCACGTGGTTGATAGCGCGCAGTTGCTCATGCTGGCTGAACCCAAAGGCGAACTATACTCCGGCGAAGGCCGGAGCCTAGGAAGCAAAAGCTCAACACCCGCAGAAAGGCTCCAGCCTTCGCCGGAGCACGCGGTTAAGCGCCAAGGCCCATGGCTCGATCTCGGCACGGGTGCAGGCTTTCCCGGCATCATCATTGCGCTTCTGACCGAGCGCCCGGTCATCATGGTCGAATCGCGGGCACGCCGGATTGATTTCCTAGAACGGGTAATCGGCGCGACCGGGATATCCGGCCATGCCCGAGTTGAAGGAAAGCCTTTAGAAAGAGTCGAGCGCTTCCCTGCTGCCGTCATCAGCGCGCGCGCTTTTGCTCCGCTCGACCGGCTTTTGCGGCTTGCAAACCGGTTTTCCACAGAAAAAACGCTTTGGCTCTTACCAAAGGGTAAAAATGCGGTAAAGGAATGGAAGGACTTGCCGAAAAGCGAGCGGGACATGTTCCACGTGGAACACAGCATCACCGATGCGGATGCCCGGATCTTGGTTGGCCGGTCTGTTGCGGCAAAGGCCAAAAACTGAAGGATTTCATAGCATGATCCGGATTGCAATTGCCAATCAGAAGGGCGGGGTCGGCAAGACCACGACCGCCATCAATATGGCAACGGCATTGGCGGCGGTAGGCAAACGCGTGCTGCTGATCGATTTGGATCCACAGGGCAATGCCTCGACCGGACTGGGTCTGGATCAGGCGGTGCGGGAGCGGAGCAGCTATGATCTGCTGGTTACCGATATGCCGCTGGCACAGTGCGTAGTGCCCAGCCCCGTGCCGGGATTGGAGATTGTGCCAGCAACCGTCGATCTGTCGGGGGCGGAGATCGAGCTAGTCGAGTTTGCCGAGCGGACGCACCGTCTCAAGACTGCGATTGACGCGGGCGACAATGGCCGATGGGATTTTTGCCTGATCGACTGCCCGCCTTCGTTAGGTCTGCTGACACTCAACGCGATGGTCGCGGTCGATTCGCTGCTGGTGCCGCTGCAATGCGAATTTTTCGCGTTGGAAGGATTGAGCCAGCTGCTTCAAACCGTGGAACGCATCCGCGCCCGGTTCAACCCGCGGCTGTCGGTGATGGGGGTGGTGCTGACCATGTACGACCGGCGCAACAAGCTAACCGAGCAGGTGTCGGATGATGTCCGCGCCTGTCTGGGCAATGTGGTGTTTGACACCGTTATCCCGCGCAACGTCCGTCTGTCCGAAGCGCCGAGCCACGGGTTGCCCGCATTGATCTATGACCATCGCTGTTCGGGCAGCGAGGCCTATATCGATCTCGCGCGGGAGCTGATTAACCGCCTGCCGCAACCCATGGTGGCGGCATGACGTCAGAGGCTAACGCATTGGAAGACAATCAGGAATTGGACAAACCGGTCCGCCGCAAGATGACCGGTCTAGGCCGGGGCCTCAGCGCGCTGATGGGCGATATCGCACGTGAGGAGAGCATTGAGGCGGCAGGCGAGACCGGGCCAAAGGACGGCGTGCGGCAAATTGCGATTGCCGATATCCATCCGCATCCCGGCCAACCCCGTCGCAGCTTTGATAGCGCCGCGCTCGACGAGCTCGCGGCCAGCATCCGCACGCGCGGAGTGATCCAACCGATCATTGTCCGGCCAGAGGGACGCGGTTTTCAGATCGTAGCGGGCGAACGCCGCTGGCGCGCAGCGCAGCGTGCCCGGCTGCATCAGATCCCGGCAATCATTCGAGAGCTGAGCGACAGCGAAACCTATGAAATCGCGATTGTCGAGAATGTCCAGCGCGAGGACCTCAATGTGATTGAGGAAGCGCAAAGCTATGTTCGGCTGGTGGAAGATTATGGCCATAGCCAGGCACAAATCTCCGATCTGGTCGGCAAATCACGCAGCCACATTGCCAATCTGAT
>JBGSLY010000272.1:0-4394 GCA_041740435.1 Parasphingorhabdus sp. | reverse complement strand
TCCTCGACCACCAGCACCCGTTTCGCCATCGATAAAAGCCCTTTCCAAACGGTCAGCACCGGATTTCTTTTTCGGTATTTTCCGAGCCATGAAATGTTTCATTTCAAGCGAAATCCCTCTAGGCCAAAGCCGTGAATGAGACAAACAAGATTGTTACCAATCCGGAATCGGCGGAAATTCTGGCGTTTCGCGTGCTTGGCTGGGTGCTGGAGGACGGCGCTAGGGCGCAGCGGCTGTTGGGCCTGACCGGGCTTGACCCGCGCACCCTGCGCGACGGGCTCGATGATCCGGCGATGCTGGCCGCGATTCTGGGATTTCTGGCCAGTCACGAACCCGACTTGCTGGCGTGCGCGGCAGCACTCAATATTTCCCCATCCGAACTAATGGCTGCCTCGCGATATCTTGGCGGAACACAGGAGAATTAAATGGCCCGGCCGCTGCTGATTACCGATTGCGATGAAGTGTTGCTGCATATGGTGGTGCCCTTTCAAGGCTGGCTAGACGAGGTCAAGCATGTGCATTTCGATCTCGAAAAGGGTGATTTCGTCGATGCCTTGCGCCACAAACACGATGGCACCGTTGTTCCGCCCGAGACTGTCTGGCCGATGTTGCAAGAGTTTTTTATCCACGAAATGCACCGGCAGCAAGCGATTGACGGAGCCGTTGCGGCCTTGCAGGACCTGTCGCAAAACGCCGATGTGGTGGTGCTGACCAACCTGCTCGACGACAGGCGCGATGCGCGGGCGGCGCAATTGCGCGACGTGGGAATCGATTTTCCGGTGGTTTGCAATCAGGGCGGCAAGGGCGAGCCTTTGGCAAAGATCATCGCCGAATATCAACCCAGTGTGGCGGTGTTCGTCGATGATCTCGGCCATCATCACAGCAGCGTTAAAAAGCATGTCCCATCGGTCTGGCGGCTGCATATGGTTGGCGAACCGCTGCTCGCACGGCACATCAAACCGGCGGGCGATGCCCATGCCCGAATCGATCGCTGGAGCGAGGCGCATCGCTGGATTGCCGACATATTTGCACGCGGGGTCGGTGCGCAGGACGAACTATCCCTTGACGACCGGGCAGCGGCATGATTGACCGCCCCAGATAGGACAAACATCATGACCAACAGCATTTCTGAACGCCTGACTGGGCTCAACATCACCCTTCCCACTCCTGCTGCGCCGGTGGCATCTTATGTCCCCGCCGTGCTGGCCGGGAACCTGCTGCACATCAGCGGACAGGTGTCGATGGCCGATGGCGTGTTGATTACCGGACGGCTTGGTGAGGATATGACCTTGGAGCAAGGGCAGGCGGCGGCGCGGGCCTGTGCATTGATGCTGGCGGCGCAGATGCAAAAAGCGCTGGGCTCGCTCGACCGGGTGGAACGCATCGTCAAGCTGGGCGTATTCGTCAATTCCACCCCCGATTTTACCGACCACCCCAAAGTCGCCAATGGATGCAGCGATACCATCGAAGAAATTTTCGGAGATGCTGGTAAACATGCCCGCAGTGCGGTCGGGGTAGCCGCCCTGCCTTTGGGTGTAGCCGTGGAGGTCGACGCCATTGTCGCTGTCCGCACGGATTGACGGCTGGCTGGCGCCAAAGCCAGAACCCCGCCGGGTCGCCTTTTTGTCGGAGCAGCCGTTTGCCCATCGCGGGCTGCACGGCGGATCGGTGCTGGAAAACAGCCGCCAAGCCTTTGAAGAGGCCATTGCGCTGGGGCACGGTATCGAATGCGATGTGCAGGAAACCGCCGATGGCCATGCGGTGGTGTTCCATGACTATGACCTAGATCGGCTGACCAATGGCACCGGAGCGGTCATCGACCAGCATGCCTCGGCGCTGGATAAGTTGCAGCTCAACAAGAATGGCGGCAAAATCCTTCGGCTGCGCGAGATGCTCGCCCTTGTGGCCGGAAGGGTGCCGATCCTGATCGAGATCAAGTCCAATAACGCCCGCGTTGGCCCGCTGTGTCTGGCGGTGCGACACGCGCTGGAAGGTTATGGCGGCAAGGCGGCGGTGATGTCTTTCAATCCGCTGGTTTGCGTCTGGTTTCGCCGCAACGCCGAGCATATCGTGCGCGGGCTGGTGGTGACCGAGCAGGATGACAAGAAATTCCGCGACCGGCTGGCCCGGCACCGCAACCTGTGGATCGCCAAACCCGATTTTCTTGCCTATGATATCCGCGACCTGCCCAGCAAATTTGCCCGCAACGCCCGCGAACGCGGGATGCCGGTGGTTACCTGGACCGTCCGCACGCCCAAGCAGCAAGCGATTGCCGCCGCCCATGCCAATGAAAGCATTTACGAGGTGGTTGACGAGTGACCGGGATAGAGAATTGTGCGACAGATTTGCTGCCTCATGACTGATTCTCCCCCTGAACTTGTTGCCCGGCTGGCACCGTCGGTTTCGGATATTGCCGCCGAGGACTGGAACGCCTGTGCCGGGCGAGACAATCCCTTTGTCGGTCACGCTTTTCTGTCGGCGATGGAGCAGTCGGCCAGTGTCGGGCGCGGAACCGGGTGGCAGCCTGCTCCCATTATCCTAAACGACAGTGATGGCCACATACTGGCCTGTGCGCCCGCCTATATCAAATCGCACAGCCAGGGCGAATATGTGTTCGACCAGCAATGGGCGCATGCGCTGGAAAATGCGGGCGGGGCTTATTACCCCAAACTGCAGATCGCCTCACCCTTTTCGCCGGTGCCCGGACCGCGATTGTTGCTGCGCGATCAGAGCGATGCGCCCGCCTTGATTCAGGCAATCGAAAGCGTCACGCATCAGCTCAAATTGTCGTCCGCGCATGCGACCTTTGTCGCTGATGATCAGGTGGACCTGTTTCGTGATGCGGGATGGCTGATCCGGCAGGACAGCCAGTTTCACTGGTTCAACCGGGACTATGCCAGCTTCGACGATTTTCTCGCGGTCCTGTCGTCACGCAAGCGCAAGGCGATCCGCAAAGAGCGCGCGGCGGCGCAAGAGGGGCTGGAGATTGTCCATCTGTCGGGCGATGCTATCCGGCCCGAACATTGGGATGCGTTCTGGATTTTTTATCAGGATACCGGCGCGCGCAAATGGGGCAGGCCCTATCTCACCCGCAACGCCTTTGACCTGATGTCCGAAAGTATGGGTGAGCAACTCTTGCTGATTCTGGCGCTGCGGGGTGGCCATCCCATCGCCGGGGCGCTCAATATTATTGGCGGGGAGCGTCTTTACGGTCGCTATTGGGGCTGCACCGAGGATGTGCCGATGCTGCACTTCGAACTATGCTATTATCAGGCGATTGATGCCGCCATTGCCCGCGGGCTTCAGGTGGTGGAAGCGGGAGCCCAAGGCGGGCATAAATTGGCGCGGGGCTATGAACCCGTGGCGACTTGGTCGGCGCATTATATCGTCAACCCGTCATTCCGGGCGGCCATTGCCGACTATCTGAAGCGCGAACGTCAAGCCGTCGCCGCCGATATCGCATTTCTGGCCGAAATGGGGCCGTTTAAAAAGTCGGATTAGAGTTTAAGCTGCGCGGCGCGTCGTTGACTGTAACCATGACCGGGCTTCGCGCTGGGCTTCGGAAATTTCGCGGGCGGTCATTTCCAGCGATATTTCGGCGCGGCATGTCTGGCTCTCTTCGTGGCCCGCCAAAGAGGCAAGGTTAAACCATTTGTGCGCCTCAACCAGATCAACCGCTGTTCCGGCGGATCCGGTTGAATAGAGAACGCCGAGTTCGAAATAGGCCCGGCTGTCCCCGCTGGCGGCGGCGGCCAGCCAATTTTCGATATCTTGTGATCCGGTTTCCGTTGGCTGTGATTGGCCCATGATGCTTCCCCTGTTCCTGTTGACTTTCAACTGACAGGGCAACTCTCACCGGATTTTCTTAAAGAAATGGTTAACGCCGAAGCGGGAATTTGGGACCCGGGAACGAAAATACCGCGCAGAATCAGTATTCACACGATTTTACATGGTTAACATGGGACGCTAAATTCAGCGGACTACTGCCAGATTGTCGATCAATCGGGTGCTACCAAGCCGCGCGGCGGCCAGCAATCGGGCGGGCGCGGTCAAGGCGTGTAAAACCGTCAAATTTTTGGCATCGCACAGTTCCAGATAGTCGATTTGGTGAAATCCGGCGGCCAATATTCGTGTCCTGGCCGCTGCCAATGCCTCATCAACGTCATCCCCGCCAACAATCGCAACGGCGGCCACCCGCATGGCATCGGGCAATGCGACAGCTGCTTCCCGCTGTTCCGCGCTCAGATAGGCGTTGCGTGAAGACAGGGCGAGCCCGTCATCGTCCCGCACCGTCGGCACCCCGATTATGTCATGGGTAAAATCCAGATCGCGGGCCATTTGCCGGATCACCGCCAGTTGCTGATAATCCTTTTCGCCAAAAAATGCCGCATCGG
>JBGSLY010000271.1:0-1561 GCA_041740435.1 Parasphingorhabdus sp. | reverse complement strand
CAATCCATTCGCTCTCGCCGCCGCCATGATCGAATTCGACCAGGCGCAAATCTTCAAGGCCGTTTCGCTGCGCTTCGGTCATCGGAAAAATGACGGTGCCGGAAATGCTGCTATCAGTGTGGCGATGGACTGTCACGGTTTCGGACTCGGATTTGCCCAACATAGCGGCGGTAGCAAAGGGAGGCTGATGCAGCAGGTTTATCTGCCGTCCCGCCGAAATAATGCCTTCCCGGAATGCGATGGTGGAAATATGTCCTTCACCCACCGCTCGCAGGGAGAGGAGGATGCGGGTGCTCCCTTTTTGTAAACCCGATTGATCAGGGTGTCGCACCACACTCGGGTTCATCAGCGCGGCAGCGGCATAGGAATACTCGTGGCAAAAATAGGCACCGATCAGACGCTTGGTCGGCCGCCGTAATTTGGTGCCATCAAGGTGCAATGCTCTTTCAATCTGCAAATAGCGGTCATCAAAAACCCGCTCAATCTGCCAATGGCGATCGGCAAAATCATTGAGCACAATCCCCAGCTCGCTGCGAACTGTTCGCGGGTCGAGAGCCATAATCTGGCCCACCAGTTTGCGGACCCGGTCTATATCCGGACCCGATGCCTGCCAGGCCAGTTGAAAAGGACGAACCACAACCCGTCCGGGATCAGCATGGAGACGCATTTCATGTTGAACAAGATCAATCATGCGACGTTACTTTCAGCCGGTGTCTGCTTTGGTCAGCAAGCTTTTGATCGCACAATGCGCCAATTGAAACGCCAGCACAGATTCTGCGCCTTCGTTCCAGTTCAACCCGCGCGGATTGATGCCATCGCGGCAAGAACCGCTGGTGATATCGCCAACAGCGACACCGCGATCATTGGCACCGGAAAACCAGTTGTAAGCGCGTTTTGCATGGTCAAGCCATTGCCTGTCACTCGTTGCGTCAAAAGCTGCGCTGGCTCCGTCTATTGCGGCCCACGCCTCAACGGGCTGTTGATCAAACGGGCGAGGAGCAGAATATTCCTCGCCAAAGCTGTCCGTGCCTATTGGACGGTAAAATCCCGAAGCACTGATTTGTTTTTCCATGATCCAGCCGAGCGTCTTCAATCCAGCCGAGGTGATGTTGCGGCGTTCCAACCGCAAGCCGGCACGGATCATGGCTTCTGGCAGTCGGCAATTATCATAGGCCAATACGCTCTCAAACCATGGCCAATCGTGTCGAGATGTCGCGTTCAACCGGCTGAGCAACAAGTCTGCTCCGCCGGACAGAATACCGCGCGCTTCGCGATGATTTTCATCGGACACCAAAATTGAGTCTGCGCCCAGCATGGCAAAAGCCGTTGCCCGCAAAGAGCCAAAATCGCGAGCGCTAAAAGCCGTTTGATCAAACAACTTGCGCGCCCATTGCCGCATGGAAAAGGTAAGCCCTTCACGCGCGGTTGCGCCCAGTGCCCATAGGGCACGGCCGCAGCTATCCTCTGAACCGGCCACTTCTAGCCAGTTGCGCGCATATCCCATGAAGTTACGAAACTCGCCGCTCTCGGCATTCCACGAATTTTGCACAAAGCCTGCGAA
>JBGSLY010000270.1:0-2355 GCA_041740435.1 Parasphingorhabdus sp. | reverse complement strand
TTGCGCGATCCGGTCGAACCAGCGCTTGGCGTAGCCCTCGCGCACATAGGCGGTGTCGTATTTTATTCGCCGCAACTCTTCTTCGCCAATCTGTCCCACTGCTTCGAACAGGGCGATGGCGCGCAGCGAGCGGTTAGTTTCATCCTTCTCTATCCCCATCAGCGGTGAGAAGCGGCTGCGGTCGAGTTCATCGCCCGGCCCTGCCGCTGTGAACGGAGTGTTGTTGGCATTCATCACATAGCCCGAACGCGGATTGACCAGCGCGGGTACCCGCGAAAACGGCAGCGCCGCGCTCCATAAGGCCTTGGGGTCATCCCCCGGCAACACGCTGCGCCAGTCATAGCCCTCCGCCCGGTCGGGGAACATTGCGTTGTAAAACAGGCCGATATTGCCCTCAACATCGCCATAGACAAAATTGGTCCCCGGAACCCCCTGCCCCGCCATCGCCGCCTGCCATTCGGCAAAGTTCCGCGCCTTGTTGATGCGGTAATATTGGGTCAGCATGTCAACCTGATCGATACCGGCATAGCGAAGTGCATAGGCGCCGCTGTCGTTGACGATCACCGGGCCATGGACGGAACGATAAGTCCATTGCGGATAAGGGATAACAAAGGGCCCAAACTTGATCCGAAGCCACACCCGCTTTTTCTCCAGCGGCAGCCATTTGCCGCCGAATTTATAGTTCTTGCCGTCGCTGCTCATCACCAGCTTGTAAATGTCAATCAGGTCGGGCCGGTTGACGGTATTGGTCCAGCCCAGCGTTTTGTTGTGCCCCAGAAATGGAAATGGCGAGCCGGGGAAATTGGCCCCGGCAAAGTCCCATCCCTGCTCACTGTGCACCACCAATTCGTACCACGCAACTTGTCCCCGCAATGGTTGATGCGAATTGGAAACCAGCCGGGTTTTGCCGTCGGTGGAGCGGGATGGCGCGACGGCAAAAGCGTTGGAGCCGTTTTCATTGGAATCGCTGCCCACCGGCGTCTGTGTTTTACCCTCGCCCGCAGGAGAGCGGTCACGGCCCAGAGGATCGCGAATCGCAGACTCACCGGCTCCAGCCTGCAACTGCGGCCCACCTTCGACCGGCAAGGGCTTGTTCTGGACAAGCGCCTCAATCGGATCGTTCAGGCCGAAAAAGAACGGCGATCGCAGCACGAAACCGGCGGCAATATCGCGTCCATTGACTGGAAACAGTTTCGCCAGCGCGACTTCCTCCGGATGTTCTTTGGCATAATGATTCAGCCCCGCCGCATAGCCGTCGAGCAACGCCCGAACATCAGCGGGCAGCACATCATATTTGCGGTCCACCGTGTCGGTCATACCAATCAGACTGGCGACATAGTCAATCGGCGCGCCTTCCTGACCTTTCAATGCCGCATAGCGCCCCCGGGTCATCGCCGACACCTCTTGCAGGGTCGCGAAATCATCCTCGGCATGGGCATAGGCGACTCCGAATGCGACATCGGGGTCGGTCTTGCCGAAAATATGCGGCACGCCGAAATCGTCGCGCACAATGCGCGCAGAATATTTTCCGGTCGGGCCCGGCGCGGGCTCGGCGACGGACAGCGGCTCCCAGATGGCCAAAGCGGCGGCCAGCAGCGTCAATAGGGCCAGCATGGTCCAACCTACACGCTTTGCGATTTTCATAGTTTGTCCGACCGTCTTCACATCCATTTGCGGCGCACCATATGCAATAGGAGAAAAACCTGCCAGCCACATCTTGTGTTGTATATATGCAACACTATATCCAGACAAACAGCACAGGACCAGCGACCATGAACCTCGAAAAATTTACCGACCGCGCCAAGGGCTTTTTGCAATCCGCTCAAACCGTGGCAATCCGGATGAGCCATCAGCGGATTGCCCCTGAGCATCTACTCAAAGCCTTGCTTGAAGATGAGCAAGGCATGGCGGCGGGCCTGATCCAGCGTGCTGGCGGCGATGCCAAAGTGGCAACCCAAGCCATCGACGCGGCGCTCGCAAAAATACCTGCAGTGTCAGGTGGCGGTGCGCAGCAAACACCGGGGCTCGACAATGATACGGTCCGTATTTTGGATCAGGCAGAGCAAGTCGCGCAAAAGGCGGGCGACAGCTATGTCACCGTGGAACGGCTGTTGCTGGCCATCGCGCTATCCAAAAACAATGCCGCCGCGTCTGCGCTGGAGGCTGCGGCAGTCAAAGCCGAGGCGCTCAATGCTGCAATCAATGAGCTGCGCGGCGGCCGGTCCGCCGACACCGCAACCGCCGAAGACCGCTATGACGCGATGAAAAAATTTGCCCGCGACCTGACGCAAGCGGCGCGCGATGGCAAGCTTGATCCAGTGATTGGCCGGGACGAAGAAATCCGCCGCACGATCC
>JBGSLY010000269.1:0-2680 GCA_041740435.1 Parasphingorhabdus sp. | reverse complement strand
TCTAAAGGAGAGAGACATGAGCGAAGACCGTTTTCTGGACCCAACGCGCGAGGCGTTTGACGCGTTCAAGGCCCTGCCCCGCGACACGCCGATCAACATGCTCAATCTGCTGCGCTTCCACGAACAGGCGCAATATCCGGTGGACCACCCCAATGCCGCGCACGGCTGGAGCGGCGAACGCGCTTACGCCGAATATGGCAAGACCAGCGGGCCGATCTTCGCCCGCGTCGGCGGCACGATCATCTGGCGCGGCCAAATGGAGGCGATGCTGATCGGTCCCACGGACAAGCAATGGGACGCCAGCTTCATCGCCCGCTATCCCAACAGCGGCGCGTTCATGGAAATGCTGACCGACCCAGAATATCAAAAAGCGGTCGTTAACCGGCAAGCCGCCGTGCTGACATCACGGCTGATCCGGTTCGGGGAGTTACCGGCGGGCGGCGGCGGGTTTGGGTGAAGGTGGCCGCATCCCATTCTGGCACAGCCGGTTAACAAAAACATAGCGGGTTAACCCTGTTTCCTAACAGAAAATTAACGCTTTTTAGGGCAATCAGGCTCCATAATCAGGAGCAGTTATATGTTGTCACGTTTTCGTCCCGCGCTGTTTGTCGCCACCGCCTTCACTTTGCCACTCGCCCTAACCGCATGTGGGCAAGGCGCTGATAATACGGCGGAGCTTGCTGAACTCGATGATAATTTGACCACACCCGATGGCGACCCGGCGATGAAGGCCGCACTCGAAGACCAGATTTTGGTCGATCCCAATCTTGTCAACTCTGCCAATGGCAATGCGGTGCGCGGGGCCAATCAGCCACTGGACGGATCGGTACCGCCGGGAACTGGTCCCGATGCCGCAGTCAATGGCAAGGGCCTGCTCAGCGCGCCCAAGCCGCGCGTCTTGTCCGAAGATGAGGAATGCACCACCTGTGGCGGGAATGGCGGGATGACCTTGGGCGCAAAGGCCGAAAGCCAGCATGCACAGCGCGGCAAAGGCACCTGCGACCAACGGCTGGATTATTCGATGGCCTGGGCCAACCGGATGCCCGCTGAATTCCCCGTTTACCCCCGCGCCAGCGTCGAGGAAGCCGCCGGTGTTGAGGGCGGACCATGCGACATTCGCGTCGCCAGCTTTGTAACGCCCGTCAAGCTGAAGGACGTGGTAGACTATTACTACACCCGCGCCAAACGCAGCGGTTATACGGCAGACTATGTGCTGCGTAAAGGCGAGCACACGCTGGGCGGCACCCGCGACAACGATGACGGCGCTTATGTCATCACCTTTGCCCAGCGAGCGCAGGGCGGCACAGCGGTTGATATTGTCGCCAATAACGGGCGCTAATTACCGTCGCTTACTCAGTATAGCTGTCGAGCGCCGCCTGCATTGCGGGCTGCGTGTCGACGCATTTTCCGGCATGGGGAATCAGGAAATCGGTTACTTCCTGCTCGCTGGGCAAAGATTCCAATTTCTTCATCAGCGCATCGAGCGATTGTTCAAATTCCTTGGTCGCGGTCGGTTCATCAACCTTGCCCAACAGGATCGCATAGGTCAGCCATTGCGTCCCGGTCTCCTCATACCCCTTGGCCTCTGTCCCCTTGGGATCATCGGCGGTCCCGGCAAACAGGGTGAAGATATTCGCACATCGAATCGCGTCCTCATAACTGGGCGGCGCGGTTTGCGCCTGTACGGTGGTGGGTAGGATGAGCAGCGATAGGGCGAGCAAGTTTGGGATTCGGCGCATAATGTCCTCGGCAAGTAAGCAAGTGGCAAGTTAGGCCAAGCCGCCAAAGCTGTCGAGAGCGTTATTCGGCGGGCTGAACCGACGCCTTGGGTTCCAGAAAGCGGCGGATTGCCGCGCCAGCCGATGCCAATGCGCGGGGGATAGCCGCATTGCGCGCCATCCACGCGGCATAGGCCTGATAGGCGGAATCGGTCCCCAGATGTGCTTCCTCGGTCCGGGCGCGCCAGTAATAGACGCCGCTAACGATAGCGAGCAGCGCCGTGTTGCGGATGACATCGACATAGCTGCCCGTGGTCGCCAGAAACGGCATTAGTGACAGCCACCAAAAGGCGTTTTTCGACAAATAGGCGGGATGCTTGGTCCAGCGGTACGGACCATGAGTCAAAATGCCGCGGTGGGTCAGGTTGGAAAAGCGAATGCCAAAAGCCACGGTTGCCCAAGCATATATCGCGGTAAGCGCCACCAATATGCCACCCCAAATCCACAGCAACACCGGATAATCCGCGAGCCAAAAGCTCCAATCGGCGGTGTTGATATGGTAATTCAACGGGCCATTGTCGCCCATCAACACAAACGGCGGATAGCAGATCAGCGCCGCCAGCCATCCGGCCAGATAGGGGTTGGCGGTGCGGATATGGCTGTCGAGCGGCTTCATCGTCAAGATATAGCCGACCGTTGCCATCTGCACATCGACCACGAACATGGTGGTGATCAACATGGTCGAGAGCCGGACCGGATCGTTCAGCACCGCACCAAAATCCGCCCGAACGAGATCGCCAAACCCGCCGGGGACAATCGACAG
Organism: Parasphingorhabdus sp.; assembly: GCA_041740435.1. Taxonomy (GTDB): domain Bacteria; phylum Pseudomonadota; class Alphaproteobacteria; order Sphingomonadales; family Sphingomonadaceae; genus Parasphingorhabdus. The sequence goes on along the minus strand of JBGSLY010000269.1, from coordinate 139 downwards.
CATGAAGGCGGTGAAAAACGCTTTCACCATCCATGCGCGCAGGTGATGGTAAATCTGTTCCCGGTCAAACGGCTCCCGCCCGCCGGTCAGCATCTGCCCGAAATGCCACGCCCCGTCGCGCGGGTCGACCAGATAACGG
>JBGSLY010000268.1:0-5841 GCA_041740435.1 Parasphingorhabdus sp. | reverse complement strand
ACCGACCGCTTCTTCCTTGGCGAGCCGCAAATACGCGGCTTTGACATTCGCGGTGTAGGTCCGCGCGTGGTTCGTGCGACCCAGTTCAATACCGAAATCGTCAACGGACAGATTGTCGAAACACCCTTCAGCATCGACCAGTTGCGCTCGGCCAGCCAGAATATTTTTGACGACGCCATCGGTGGCCGCGCCTATTATCTGGCGCGTGCGGAGGTCGAAATTCCGCTGGGTTCCGGTGCCAAGGAATTGGGTCTGCGCCCATCGGTGTTTGTCGATGCCGGGGCGGTGTTCAACGTCGTAACGCCAATTTTGCGGGCACCGCAGGCCAATGGTCCTGCTGTCCTCTACAATGCAGCGGGCAATATCCTGCAGGTGCTCGACAGTTCGGGTGCCTTGGTCAACGCCTCCGCCAGCGGCCCATTGGTCTATCGCACCAATTCGGCCGGCGAGATTGTGCAGACGGTCAGCACAGCGAATGCGCCCTGTATTTCCTGTACCCCGGTGCGGGCTTATCAGGAGCTGTTTTTCGGTGACACGTGGAAGCCCCGTCTTTCGGTCGGCTTCGGTGTCAACTGGAACTCACCTTTCGGTCCGTTCAGGATTGATATAGCCAAGGCTCTGCTAAAGGAGCCTGGGGATGATACAAAATTATTTACTTTCAACGTAGGAACACAATTCTAATGAAAAGCCTTTTGAAATCTTCCGCCTATGCCTTGACCATGTTGGCGGCTCCGGCGATCGTGATGGCCAGCCCGGCGGCTGCCCAGTCTATCAAGGGATTGGCGGTCGTCGATCAGAACAAAGCGGTTGGCGATAGCTCTGCCTTCCGGAACAGCCTGACCACGCGTCAGACCACCTATAAGCCGCAGATTGATCAAGCGACGACATTGATGACCAGCGCGCAGGCACGTGCGAAGCCGCTGCTCGACCAGTTTGAAGCTGAGCGGGCCAAGCCCACGCCGAATCAAGAAACCTTGCGCAATCTGGCCGGACAAATCCAGAAGCTGGAGACCGATACCCAGAATCAGCGCAACCAAATCCTTCAGCCGCTGGCGCTGTCCGAAGCCTATGTGCTGGAACAGATTGGTGATCAGTATGACGCCGCTTTGAAGGCCGCTATGGCACAGACCAAGTCAACCGTTGTGCTCGATATTTCTGCCACGGCATCTTTCGACAAGGCATCCGATATTACGACCGCAGTAACCACTGAACTCAACCGTTTGCTGCCTAACGCGCAAATCGTTCCGCCGACCGGCTGGTTGCCGCGTCAGCAGCGCGAGGCTCTGGCGCGTCAACAGGCCGCAGCGGCAGCTCAACCAGCGCCCACCGCGACTCCACCGTCTGGCCGGTAATGTCGGCAACGATTAACTATGATGTGACAAAGGTGATGGCGGTGTTACCACACCGCTATCCCATGTTGCTGGTCGACCGTGTGGAGGAACTGGTTCTCGATCAGTCGATCCGCGCGGTCAAAGCGGTCACGATGAACGAAGGCTTTTTCCAAGGTCATTTCCCCGGCCGTCCCATCATGCCCGGCGTAATGATTGTCGAGGCACTGGCGCAGGCCGCCGGGGTGTTGGCAATGGAGAGCTTTGGTTTGGCGGGTTCTGGCAAGCTCGTGTATTTCATGGCGATCGACGGGGCAAAGTTCCGTGCGCCGGTTGAACCGGGCTGTCTGCTCCACCTTAATGTCGAATTTGTCCAGAAACGCCCCCGGGTATGTAAATTCGCTGGTCGGGCGATGATTGGCGATCAATTGGCAGCAGAAGCCAATTTTACCGCGATGATCGCCGATCCGCCATCGGCCTGAAAGCCGCAAAAGCCTCACGTACATATAGATTGAGGCAAAATCTCCGTTCGCCTCGAGCGAAGTCGAGAGGCCTAGGACTTGCTCGCTGCGGTAGGGTGTCTCGACTTCGCTCGACACGAACGGCACAGAACGCTTCAGGTTTAGTCAAAGCGGTATTAATCGGCCTTGCGTAAACGGGATCACACCGCTAAGGCGCGCCTTCACCTGCCGGGCTGTCCGGCGGAACACGCTTAGGGTCTGGTCGGTAACCAGCCCGTTTAGGAGCCGATAATGAAAAACGACATCCATCCCGACTATCACATGATCAAGGTCCAGATGACCGACGGCACTGTGTTTGAAACCCGCTCCACTTGGGGTAAAGAGGGCGATACGCTGCAACTCGACATCGACCCGACATCGCACCCGGCATGGACCGGCGGCACCCAGCGCGTTTCTCAGGATGGCCGTGTGGCGCAGTTTAACAAGCGTTTCGGCGGACTTTCGCTTACCAAGAAATAACTAGAGTGATTTCGAGTGAAATGGAACATTTCACGACTCGGAAATCACGGAAAACAAAGGTTTCTGGACCCAGATTTTGATTCAATCAAAATCGAACAGGGTCTACCGCGCAGCAATTTGCTGCGGCGGAGCGATGGCGATATCGGCGGCCTTTAGTGCTGCGGCAATAGCCGTGGCTGTCGTCAATGCATCCGGGCTGTCCGAGTGTAGGCACAAAGTATCAGCGTGGATGGGATGCCATATTCCGGCAATGTCCTGCACGCGGCTGTCCCGCGCCAAAGAGCATGCCTGGTCTATGCGCTGGTCAAGGGCCGCGATAACAGCATCCGGCTGGCTGCGTGGTTGCAACCGCAAAGCGGCGGTGTAGCGCCGGTCGGCAAAGGCTTCGGCGATAAAGGCAACGCCCAGCCGGCCGCAGGCCGCTTCCACCGCCGACCCCGGCATGCCGACCAACGGCAACGCGCTTTCCGCCGCCAGATCGACAAGCATGTCGGCAAGATCAGCCCGGTCCTGCGCATCATTGTACAGCGCACCGTGCGGTTTGATATGGGTCAGCGCGATCCCGGCTTCTGCGGTAACTCGACGCAATTCCCGTACTTGGGTCCGCAACGATGATAGCAGTTCCCCGATTGGCATCGACACTGAGACTCGACCGAAATTTGCCCGGTCCGGATAAGACGGATGGGCCCCGGCGCAGACACCATATTGCCGTGCGGCGGCAACCATTGACTCCATCGTCTTGGCATCTCCGGCATGGCCGCCGCAAGCGATGTTGCAACTGGACAGCACCGCCATCATCGCGATGTCGCGGGCCATTCCCTCTTCGCTCGGATCTTCGCCGAGGTCGGCGTTGAGGTCGATGCTCATGGCCATAGACCTATGGCCCGGGCGATCATCCGGAACCCCAGCGTGGCGACCACAATCAGTAACAGGCCGCCGATGAGATTGTCGCGAACAGTGTTCACCCGTTCCCCCAAAAGCTGCTTGTCATTGGCCATCCGCAGCATGACAACCACGATAAACGGCAGCAAAATACCATTGGCAATCTGGGCCAGCATGATGATCTGCACCGGGCTGGCCCCCGAAAGCGCCACTACCAAGCCAATCGCAACAACCAGCAGCGCCGCGCCTTTGAATATCCATGGCGACTGCATTGCGCTGGATGATCCGGCAATTTCCCTCACGATATAGCCGGTTGCCATAGGCGCGGTAATTGCTGAGGTCATTCCTGCCGCAAACAGTCCGACCCCCAGCGCTACGCCGGACCATGCGCCAAACACGGGTCGCATTTGTTGCGCCATATCGCGGGCGCTGGCGATATTCTGTTCCTGACCCAAAAAGGCCGAAGCGGCGGTCGCCAGAATGAATATGGAGATCAGGCCCCCGATACCAATCGATACAGCGGACTCGGTTTGCGCCGTGGATAGATCTGCCGGGTCTATCGCCTTCTCCCGAAGGCTGGCGGCATGCAGAAACAGGTTATAGGGAACAATTGTCGTGCCGATCAGCGCAACCGCGGTCAGCAGACTATCACCGGGTAAGGTCGGGATCATGCCGGTCAGCAACTCCCCCGGATCGGGCCGAGTCATGGCGTAGACCAGCACAAATGAAAGGCTCATCACGATCACCATGGCGATCAAAATCCTCTCCAAAAACTTCGGTGTTCCCGCCAAAACAGCCGATGCCGCCAACGCGCCCACTAGGAATATCGCCCAGTTCTTGGCACTGGCGGACAGCGTGCCGCCGGCAATCGCCTCAATCCCCAACATAGAGCCAGAGATATTGCCCGCTTCATAGGCCGCATTGCCCATCGCCAATGCGGTGAGCAGCAGCGCAACCGCAAACCATCGCATGGGTCCGTTCCCGGCACGGGCAACAAAATTTTCGGCAAGACCTCGCCCGGTGCAAAGCGCGATTCGTACCGCGTATCCCTGCAAAATGATCGTCGCGACCGTGGCGAACACCAATGCCCAGACCAGCGCATAGCCGAATTGAGCGCCCGCCAATGTACATGCCGTAACGGTGCCCGGCCCGATAAAGGCCGCCGATACCATCATTCCAGGACCGGGGCGATACCGGCGCAGGCTCATAGGATCAGGTCGCCGAAGGGGCGCTTAACCATTCCGCCTATCCATTCCGCCTATCCATTCCAGGGCCATGGTCGCTCACGGTACCATTTGGTGATGACATATTTGGTTCCCTTGCGCACCTTGGTGCCGTGATGGATGGTGAGCGGATTGGGTATGCCGCCAATCTGCCGATTGTTCCAGCACAGTAATTTGCCGGTCTCTGGCTGAAACGCTTTGTTGAGGGCGGTAAACCGGGTTGCCCCACCGGCGTCCGGCTCGTTCAAATAGATCATTGCGGTCCAGGTCCGGTTGCCAGCGACCGAGCAATATTGCTGATAATCGGCGCCCGCTGGTTCGAAATAGTCGGTGTGGGCCTTAAACTCCTGCCCCTCGGCATAGCGTTGCCCCTGCAACGGCTCGCCATAGATTTTTTCAATGTCCATGAAGTTGCAGATTTTCGCGTCGATACCGGCAACAAAGGGATCATTGTGATCAAGGTCGCAGGTTTCACTGGTGCGGAAATAGTCATCGCCATTGGGATCGGCGATGGTCGAGGGGCGGCGATGCACATCGATCCGGGTCATCAGCTCCGCACATTCGGCAGGATTCAGGAAATTCTTGACGAAGCATAATTCGATATCCTTGCGCGGATAACGCTGTACATGGCCCAATCCGACCAGATAATCTGCGCTTGTATCGGTGCCCATTGTCATCACATCGTCCCACTTTTCCTGTCAATTTATCGGCCAATATTGTTCTGGCAAGCCTGTCGTTGCGGTTGGGGTGCAATCGGCGCTAAAGTGAGTGCATGGCGGATTTTCGGCTTCTGATGTATCGGCGCGAGGCCGGTTTCACTTTGGTGGAAATGATGGTCGCGCTGGCAATTTTCGCCATGCTCGCGGTTGGCGGGGTGGTGTTGCTGCGCGGTGCGGTGGATACCAACCAGGCTTCGGCACAGAAACTCGATGGCGTCGCCGATCTGCAGCGGCTGTTATCCTTGCTCGAATCGGACATCGGACAGGCCGCACCGCGTACCTGGCGCGATGAAACAGGAACACAGCAACCGGCCTTTGCTGCCACTGGCAGAGGAGAGGCCCGTGTGATTTTCATCCGAAGCGGGCATAGCAATGTCAACGATACCGCGCGATCATCGTTGCAGCGCGTGCAATATAGCATCTCCGACGGAACGCTCCGCCGCCAGTCGAGCGATTTCCCCGACGGCGGGGCGTGGAGCGAACCGGCTGAGCTATTGACCGGCATCCGCGATTTCCGTCTGCGCTTCCGGGCCAAATCCGGACTCTGGCTGGACGATTGGCAGCCGCAGCGCGCCAATGATATCCCCCGCGCTCTTGAAATGACCGTGACCATGGCCGATGGTCGGGAAACGCGAAATGTCTTTCTGGTCGGGACGGGGTATCTGTAATGCGGCCCGTCAAGAACACAGCCGCTGGAGTCATAACGGTT
>JBGSLY010000267.1:0-1811 GCA_041740435.1 Parasphingorhabdus sp. | reverse complement strand
GATTTCGGGACCGGCTATAGCAGCATTTCTTATCTTCGGCACCTTCCGGTCGATTATCTCAAAATCGATAGCAAACTAACCGGAGATATCTCGGGCAATGCCACCGACAGAATTGTCGTGCGTTCGGTTATCAACCTCGCCCATGCTCTTGATCTGCCGGTCATTGCCGAAGGGGTCGAAAGCGCCGAGCAACTGGCCGCATTGGCCGAAGCCGAGTGCGAGTTTTTCCAAGGATATTTGCGCTCCGATGCATTGACGCCGGAAAACTTCATTGATTTTGCCTTGCGCGCGAATTGATATTTTTCATCACATGGTCGCCAGTTTCGACAATCCCTTGGTAAGCTGCCCCAAACCATGCAGCCGTGAAGTGGGATCGCGCCACTGCCGTTCGATAAACAGCTTGTTGTCGGGCCTCAGCCGGGCCGTGCCTTTTAGTCGTTCAACATAGGCCAGCAGGCCCGGCACATTGGGAAACCGGTCCTGATAAAAACTGACCAATGCGCCGCGCGGGCCCATTTCGATCTTGATGATCTGGGCCGTAATACAGGCGAGCTTGATTTCCATAAGCTTCAGCAGATTTTCGGTCGCTTTGGGTATCGGACCAAACCGGTCGATCAGTTCAGCAGCAAAGGCTTGGATATCGCCATGGCTGTCCAAATTGCTCAGGCGGCGATACAGCCCCATGCGTAGTGACAGATCGGGGACATATTCCTCGGGAATCAATATCGGCGCATCGACCGAAATTTGCGGGGAGAAAGCCTCTGTAGGTGCCTCCAGGCCATCGCGATTGGCTTTTGCCTCCAATATCGCCTCTTCCAGCATCGATTGGTAGAGCTCGAAGCCAACCTCGCGGATATGCCCAGACTGCTCATCGCCAAGTAGGTTGCCCGCGCCGCGAATGTCGAGGTCATGGCTGGCGAGCTCAAATCCAGCCCCAAGGCTGTCGAGATCGCTCAGGATTTTCAGCCGCTTCTCTGCCTTTTCGGTAACCGCCTGGTCCGCGGGCGTCACCATATAGGCATAGGCGCGGGTTTTCGAGCGCCCAACCCGGCCGCGCAGTTGGTACAATTGAGCAAGGCCAAAGCGGTCGGCGCGATGGATGATCAGCGTATTGGCACTGGGAATGTCGAGTCCGCTCTCCACGATGGTGGTGGAGAGCAGCACGTCATATTGCCGATCGTAAAAAGCCGACATGCGCTCTTCCACTTGGGTAGGAGGCATTTGTCCGTGCGCCACCACTCGGGTGATTTCCGGCACGAACTTGGTCAGGAACTCTTCGATTTCCGGAAGATCGGCGATGCGCGGCACGACGATAAAGCTCTGTCCGCCGCGATAATGTTCACGCAGCAGCGCCTCTCGCAGCGGGACAGGATCCCATGGCATGACATAAGTCCGAACCGCTAAACGGTCGACTGGCGGCGTCTGGATCACCGAAAGTTCACGAAGGCCCGACATCGCCATTTGCAGGGTGCGAGGGATGGGGGTAGCGGTCAAAGTCAGGACGTGGACATTGGCCTTCATCGCCTTCAGACGTTCCTTGTGGACAACGCCGAACCGCTGTTCCTCATCAACGATGATGAGGCCCAGTCGCTTAAATTCGATAGATTTAGCAAGCAGTGCATGGGTGCCGATGACGATGTCGATGTCGCCATTGGTTAATCCTTCCTTGGTCGTTTTTGCCTCTTTGCTCGGCACAAGGCGGGACAGGCGACCAATATTGAGAGGGAAGGGGCGGAAGCGGTCGACGAAATTGCTGTAATGCTGGCGCGCGAGCAGCGTTGTAGGTGCAATAATAGCCACTTGCTGCCCGG
>JBGSLY010000266.1:0-11912 GCA_041740435.1 Parasphingorhabdus sp. | reverse complement strand
CGGCTCGATTGGCATGGGCAAATCGACAATTGCGGCGATGTTTGAAGACGCAGGCGTGCCGGTGTTCGATGCGGACAAGGCGGTGCATATTCTGCAAGGCCCCGGCGGAGCATTAGTCGAAGCGATTGAGGCGATGTTTCCTGGTTCAACCGAGCCGAACGGTGTGGACCGGCAAAAACTGGGGCCGATGGTGCTGGGCAATCCGGAAGCATTGGGGCGGCTGGAGCGCCTCATTCATCCCGCGGTGGCGGAGATGCGCCGCGAATTTTTGGATCGGCACGCCGCTTCACCGATCATTGTTTTCGACATTCCGCTGTTGTTTGAAAAAGGCGGGGAAAAATCGGTCGATCATGTCGTGGTCGTTTCCGCAAGCGCCGAACAACAGCGGGAGCGGGTGCTCGCTAGGCCCGGCATGAACGTTGACAAATTCGCGCATATCCTCTCGCTCCAGACCCCTGATGCGGAAAAACGCGCGCGGGCGGACACGGTGATTGATACCTCGGGCAGTTTGGCTGACAGCCGGGCGCAAGTCGAAAAATGTGTCGAAACCGTGAAAGCATCCCTTGCTTAATGCGGCAAAGCACCCGATATTCCCCTTATGCGTGAAATCGTGTTCGATACCGAAACCACCGGATTTGATCCCGTAAAGGGTGACCGGATGGTGGAGATCGGCTGTATCGAGCTGGTCAATCGGGTAGAAACCGGACGGACATTTCAAAGCTATTTCAATCCGATGCGCGCTATGCCCAAGGCCGCCGAAGATGTGCACGGCCTATCGGACGTATTTTTGTCCGACAAGCCGCTGTTTGCGGACATGGCGGATGATCTGCTGGAATTTCTGGGCGACGCGCCGCTGGTGGCGCACAATGCCAATTTTGACTTCGGCTTTCTAAATTACGAGCTGGCCGCATGCGGCAAGGCGCCCGTTGCCATGGAGCGGATGGTCGATACTTTGGCCATTGCCAAGGTTCGCCATCCCGGTGCGAAGCTCACTCTCGACGCGCTCTGTACCCGCTATGGCATCGACCGCAGCCATCGGGTCAAGCACGGAGCATTGCTCGACGCCGAATTGCTGACCCAGCTGTATATCGAGCTGACCGGCGGGCGACAGATTGGCCTTGGCCTAGCGGCGGTGGAAGAGGATCGCGATTCGGCCCAGGCACAAAACGGGCCCCTACTTCGCACCGGCTCAAAGCCGTATCGCGCGCCGCGGCATTTTGCCGTGCCCGAGGACGAGGCGCAGCGCCATGAAGAGTTTATCGCAAAAATCGACAATGCCCTGTGGAATGCCGGACGGAGTGCTTTGTTCGGCACCAGACGGTAACCGAATTTTCAACGGTGCGTGGGCCATATTCGGTTCTGCGCACATCGTGACCAGTCACCGAGTCGGCGGCAACGGTTCTTAGGCCGCCGATTCTCAACAAGGGAGAAAGACTATGGATATTCGCGTTTCTGGCCATCAGGTCGATACCGGAGAAGCCCTGCAAACCCATGTAACCGAACGCATGAATGCAATAGCCGACAAATATTTTTCCAAGGCGATTGCCGCCCATGCCACTTTTGGCAAAGCGCCGCATGGCGACTTCCGCTGCGATATCATCGCCCATGTCATGCAGGGGCTGGTGCTCAAAGGAGAAGCGCTGGCCAAGGACGCGCATATTGCTTTTGAAGCCGCCGCCGACAAAATCGAAAAGCAGCTGCGCCGCTATATGCGCCGCCTCAACGACCGTTCCGAACGCGCGCATTTCGTGGCACAGGAAGAGGACGCCGCCTATCGCGTGTTTGACGCCGGTAATGAAGAGGAAGAGGCGCCCGACGCACCGCCGATCATCGCCGAAACCAAGGTCGATGTGCCCGAAGCCACTGTTTCCGATGCGGTGATGATGATGGACCTGCGCAATACCCCGGCCCTTTTGTTCAAAAACACTGGAACCGGCCGCCATAATATGGTTTACCGCCGCTCCGATGGGACCATTGGTTGGGTTGAGCCGCGCGCTTGACCTAGACAACCCCCGACTTGCCGGACTGAAAAACCCCAAGGGTCCGGCCCTGTAGCGACACGGACACAATTATGAGCTTGCTTTCGATTGCCCTCGACCCCCGGGGGGTGTGCTTTGATACCGCGCTGCGATCGCGTGAGGCGGTGATCGAGCTGCTGTCGGTGATGGCAGAGCGGTGCTATGACGTCGATGCCAACCGGGTGCAGGCCGATCTTTTGGCGCGTGAAGCGCTGGGATCGACCGCCTTTGGTGGTGGGACCGCCATTCCGCACGCCCGGGTTGCCGATCTCAAAAAGACCGTCCTGTTGCTGGCCCGCCTGTCGCAGCCGATCGATTTTGACGCGCATGATGGCCGGGGGGTCGATCTGGTCTTCTGTCTGTTGTCGCCGCAGGGGGACGGCAAGACCCATTTGACCAGCCTAGCAGAAGTATCGCGGTTGATGCGCAATGGTGACGTCATGGAAAAGTTGCGCGGCGCAAATTCCGCTGATGCGCTTTATGCTCTGCTGAAGCGCGGCAACGACCGGATCGCGGCTTGAACCGCAAGCGGCGATGACCGAAGCCCGGCTCGCATCCAAAATCTGGATCAACGGCCTTTGCCGGGTAGTCGCGGCAGCGGGCGGTTTTGCCACCGTGCTCAGGTCCGGTGATCCTGTCAGCGGGGCAATCCTGCTGGTTCTGAGCGAGCGCGGGGCCAATCAGCGGATTTTGGAGCGAGTGCTGTCGCTCGATGGCGGGGGGCAATGGGCACAAATTTGGCCGCAAGCTTCAGAGACGGTTAACGAAATCTTACCATATATAGAGCGTAGGGCCAGATATGACCCCGATATCTGGGTAATTGAACTGGACATCGCGGATGGCGAACGGCTGGTCGCACAATATAGCGGGCTGGGTTGACTCTGTTGCACTGCAATATAAGTGCGCGTCATCGTAATCGCGCAGGTTGCCGTCGGACCAAAGTGGGCTCCAAAGGTAAACACGCAGTCGGGAGTATCACACGCCAGTCCATCGTCTTCTATCCCATGTGCCTTCGGGCTGGTGATAGCGGACTTTAAATATTCCCGGTGAAATTTCCCGGACTGGCGGTTGGTGATGCACCTGCCCAAAAACACAGGCACATGAGCAAGAGATTGAAATTTGCAAGCGCGTTGTCGCTTGCCCTGACCGCCGCGACTGTGCTGGCGGTATCCGATGGATCGCTGGCTTGGGCCGCCGATTCCACCCCCGAAAAGATCGTCACGGTCGATCCCGCACAGGTAGCATGACCAGCCGATCTGGGAATAATTTTTGCCCCGCCCAAAGAAGTGGTGCAGCCGCTCCCCATCGCCCCCAAATCGAGCTCAGCCGAACCCAGCGAAGCCGCAGCCAATGGAGTGGCCAATGGCACAGCCCGCAGCCTGTCCGATCTGGTTGCGCAACAAGATATCAGCAGTCCGCTCGATAGTGAAATGCAGTGTCTGGCCGCCGCCGTCTATTTCGAATCAAAGGGCGAGAGCCTGGCCGGACAATTGGCCGTCGCCCGGGTGGTCATTGCCCGCAGCGAATCGGGTCGCTTCCCCGGCACCCTCTGCGGCGTGGTTCATCAACCCAGCCAGTTTTCCTTTGTCCGTGGCGGCCGGATGCCCGCTATCAACACCGCGCATCGCCATTGGCACAACGCGGTGGCCATTGCCCGCATTGCCAAGGACAAAGCATGGCAAAGCCCGGTCGAAGGCGCGCTGTTCTTCCACGCCCGCCATGTTTCGCCCGGCTGGCGGCTGACGCGGGTGGCCACCATCGACAATCACGTGTTTTATCGGTGATCGACCGGATTACAGGATAATGGAACAGGCCCCGCTTTGGGGCCTTTTCTTTGTACGTGATATGTTCTAATCCGGAATGATGAGAGCATTAGATATTCCTGTTCCGACAGTTGCGGCCCCTGGTGCCGACGCCGTGCTGCGCGGCACCGTGCGGATGTTCCACCGGCACGGCATTGCGGTGCAGGCCGAAGTGCCGCTGCGCAACAACCGCCGCGCCGATTTGATGGGCATCGATGCCAAGGGGCATGTGGTGATCGTCGAGATCAAGGTGGCCAAGGCCGACCTGCTCGGCGATCAGAAATGGAGCGAGTATCTCGATTATTGCGACCGGTTTTACTGGGCGATCTGCCCCGCCATCGACGCTGGCCTGTTGGAGCGGGAGGCGTTTTTGCCGCAGCGCACCGGGCTGATCATCGCCGATCAATATGATGCCGAAATCATCCGCCCCGCCGCCACCGTCACCTTGGCTGCCGCGCGCCGCAAGAAAGAAACCGAACGCCTCGCTCGCCTATCCATGCGCCGCCACTCCGCTGCCCTGGGCTGGATCGGCGGGGTGAGCGACACCTGGGAGGGGGATTGAGAACTTGCGCAGCACCGGACACTGGGGCAAAGGGAAAATTAGAGCGATTTCCAGTGAAATGGAACATTTCACGACTCGGAAAAACGCGGAACACGCCCCAGCAAATTGACCGCGCAACCAGTCGCCAAAAACACATCGCTATTTAATCGACTGGTTAAATAGACATTGCGCCGTTCCGCTGCTTGGGTCTACGGTTGGCGCATGGATGCTCCCCGTCAACTGCCCGCTTATGATGCCCTGCTCGCCGACCATGGCTTTGACCCGATTGAATCGGACGGGCTGGTCTATCCGCTGGGCGAATATGAGCCGGCCTTTGGTGAGTATTTTGAGCTGATGCCGGGAATCGGCTGGACCCGCACCCCGGTGCCGGGGCCGTTGGGGCATATCAACAACTGGATTTTGTCCGACACCCATGATGATGGCACGCCCGGTTTTGCGATTGCCGACACCGGCCTGTTCATGTCCTCGGTCATCGATGTCTGGAAAAACCTGTTCGAAAATGGCCCGCTCAAGGGGCAGCGGGCGACCAAGATCATCGTCACCCATTTCCATCCCGACCATGTCGGATGCGCCGGATGGCTGGCCAAACGGTTCAAGGCGCCGCTGCACATGAACCGCACCGAATGGCTGATGACCCGGATGCTGATCGCCGACAAGCGCGACGGCGTGCCGCAGGAAGCGCTGGACGAGTGGCAGTTTTGCGGCTGGGAACAGCATCTGATCGACGATTTCGCCGCCAAAGGCTGGGGCCGGTTCGCGCGCGCGGTATCCGACCTGCCGATCAGCCATATCCGGATGCAGGAGGGCACAAAGCTGTCGACCGGCCATCATAACTGGCGGGTGATGATCGGCAATGGCCACACCCCCGAACACGCCTGTCTGATCGATGACGCGAGCCATGTGATGATTTCCGGCGACCAGATACTGCCGCGGATTACCTCCAATATTTCGACCATGCTGAGCGAACCGACATCAGATCCGCTTGGCGAGTGGCTGGCCAGTATCGACCGCTTCCGGCGGGAACTTGACCCCCAGCTGCTGATCCTGCCCGCGCATGGCCGCCCGTTTCGCGGCGGACATGAGCGGCTCGATGCCCTGAAAGTCCGGCACAATGACGCGCTCGACAAGCTGGAGGACGCCCTGCGCGAAAAACCAATGCGCGTCGTGGACAGCTTCCCCTATCTGTTCGCCCGCCCGATCACCCCCGATGTTATCGGCATGGCGTCGGGCGAAGCGATGGCGACGCTGCGGCATCTGGAATATACCGGGCGCGCGGTACACCGGATGGAGAACGGGACGGCATGGTATTCGGCGGTTTAGGTTGCTCACCCAAATAACATTGAAAACATCGGATTTTCTGAATATAGACTTTTTCTGGCTTGCTATCTGATCCTAAAAGGGAGGGGATAGATACCTATCGCAAATTCTGCATCATTTCCCGAGATATAGCAGGTCTTTGATGGTCGTTGGTATCAACTCAATCACCTCATCATAGTGATATATAACACGAAATACCTTGCTCATTCCATCCGGTCCCACAGCCCAAAATATCGGTGCATTTCTTGACCGTAAGCCTGCAACTTTTTTGAAAGCATTTCGCTCTTTACCACTTGGGGGTAAAGGTAGCTGCGGATCACGCCCAAACTTTTCTATCAAAATTAAAAGATGTTCAATCTCTGATTTTGTTTTTTTCACTTCACCTGCAATGAATTCATTCTCAGAGCCAGATTGAAAGGCCACCAAATCAAATGCCCAGTCCACAGATTGCGTGCCGATGAGATTCTGAGGCCAGCTATAGTCATAGTGCAACTTTGCCAAAGCGGCGACCGTTATTATCGGCTCTAGCCACAAGTTAAAGGATCGTGGATTGGAGGATTTGGAGCCACTCCAAAAAAACTGCTCCGCTGCGGCGCTTCTCTGGGTGCGGTACAACCCACGCCCCACATGTTTGATCAATCCGCCGTTCCAGGCCGTCAGAAAATGCATAGCGTCTTGTTCGGCGACCTTTACAGATGATTTATTGAATGTCGATATGTTACATTTGCGATTTTCGTCGCTACAGAAATCTACAATCATTTCATCGTAGATCAACTCCTCAAACAATTGTACATAGGATTTCATAAATCCTCCGAAGATCATAAATTTATTTTTCGGATATACCATCAAAGTTGCCTTTGCAATTGAATCGGCGATTCTGAAAGGTCAATTTTGTGATACGAACGCTCGATAAGGTTCCCCTCCATTTTCATCGCCGATGCGTTTCATCTGAAACAGCCGACCGGGTTGCGGTTGAGAGGAAGGGGTCTCACACACAATCCACCATGTTTACGTAATCAGGGTGTTGCACCCTGTAACTGGCGGGACTATGCGGCCATGGTCTTGGTCCCCTTACCCCATGGAAAGCCCGTTTCATGACCGTTCCTTCCGCCGCTTATCTCGCCGCCGCTCTGGGGCGGATCCAGCCTTCTGCCACTATGGCGATGACCGGACGCGTTGCAGAACTAAAGGCGAAGGGCGTCGATGTGATCGGCTTGTCGGCGGGCGAGCCCGATTTTGACACCCCCGATTTTGTCAAGGAAGCCGCCATTCAGGCTATCCGCGACGGCAAGACCAAATATACCGTGGTCGACGGGACGGCGGAGCTGAAAGCCGCGGTGGCAGGCAAGTTTCTGCGCGACAACGGCCTGACCTATGCGGCGAACCAGATTTCGGTGAACTGCGGCGGTAAGCATACCCTGTTCAATGCGCTGGTGGCGACGGTCGAGGCGGGTGACGAAGTGATCATCCCCGCGCCTTATTGGGTCAGCTATCCCGATATCGTCCAGTTTGCCGGTGGCACGCCCGTGATCATCGCGGCGGGCGCGGCGCAAGGGTATAAGGTCAGCGCCGAGCAACTCGACCGGGCGATTACCCCGCGCACCAAATGGCTGATCCTCAATTCTCCCTCCAACCCGACCGGCGCGGCGTATAGTGCGGATGAGTTAAAGGCCTTGGGCGAAGTCTTGCTGCGCCATCCGCACGTCATGGTGATGACCGACGATATGTATGAGCATATCTGGTACGCATCGACGCCGTTTGCGACCATCGCGCAGGTGTGTCCGGACCTGTACGAGCGTACACTGACCGTCAATGGCTGTTCCAAGGCCTATGCGATGACCGGATGGCGGATCGGCTATGCCGGCGGGCCGACATGGCTGATCAAGGCGATGAGCACATTGCAATCGCAATCAACCACCAACCCCAGTTCGATTTCGCAAGCAGCCGCCTTGGCAGGTTTGACCGGGCCGCAGGATTTTCTGATCGACCGCAACAAGGCGTTCAAAAAGCGCCGCGATCTGGTGGTGTCGATGCTGAACGATGCGCCGGGCCTCAGCTGTCCGGTGCCCGAAGGCGCGTTTTATGTCTATCCCGATGCGTCCGGGGTTATCGGCAAGAAAACCCCTGATGGCAAGATCATCACCAGTGATGAAGACCTGATCGGCTATTTCCTCGACTCTGCCGGTGTGGCAGCGGTGCACGGGGCCGCGTTCGGCCTCTCGCCCGCATTCCGGATCAGCTATGCGACGTCCGAAGATATCCTAACCGAGGCGTGTGGGCGGATTCAGCAGGCCTGCGCCGCATTAAAATAATCCTGTGATGCGGTTCACTGCCGCGACAGAATTTCCTGTGTACCGCCGATTGTAACGATTCGGTTCGCCCCCACGAACTGTCGTTACAGTTACAGGATGATCACATGCCCAAATTCCTTAAATCCGACCTGACCTATAGTCTTGTCTGCGGTTTCCTGATCGGCGCGCTGGCGCTGCATTTTATCGGGATACCGCCGCATAGCGCCAATGCCGCGCAGCCGGTTGCTGCCGAATCCAGTTGGCTTGCACAATGAGTGTCACCGACCGACGTCTGACCAGCTTTGCCATTGCGGTGCTGGCCACCACTGGCCTGTGGTTCGGTGTGCGCGGCGTTGAGGAAATCAGCGGCGAAAGCATGATCGCGTCGGCGCACGCAGCGGAAAAAGCGGTGGCTATACCGGCTCCCGCGCTCGATGCCGCCGAGGCTGGCCCGCGTGCGGTGGCCATTTTCGCCGGCGGCTGCTTCTGGGGCGTCGAAGGTGTGTTCAGCCATACCAAAGGCGTGCTGAGCGTTGCTTCGGGCTATGCCGGAGGCACCAAGGCCACGGCGAGCTATGACTTGGTCAGCAACGGCGCCACCCGCCATGCCGAAGCGGTTAAGGTGATCTATGATCCCAGCCAGATCAGCTACGGTCAGTTGCTGCAGATTTTTTTCTCTGTCATCGCCGATCCCACGACCCTCAACTACCAAGGTCCCGACACCGGCGCGCAATATCGCAGCGCGCTCTTCCCCATAACAGCCGCGCAGGCCAAATCCGCCCGCGCCTATTTGGCGCAACTCGACAAGGGCAAATACTGGCCGCGCAAGATTGTCACTAGCGTCGAGAGCGGGACCTTTTATCCGGCGGAAAAATATCATCAGGATTTCATGATCAAAAACCCGCGTCACGGTTATATCGTCCGCTGGGACGCGCCGAAGGTTGCCAATCTGAAATCCATGTATCCCGGATACTATCGGGCGAAACCGGTCAGCTGATACTGGACTGACCGAAACGGTTTATTCCGGCGCGACCTCCATCGGCATTTCGCTGACCAGTCGGTCGGTGGGATTGAGATAGGGGATTGCGATGGCATATCCGGCCAAGCCCAGCATCACCAGCATGGTGCCCATGATGCCGATCATCCGGCCTTTGCTGTCATTGTCCATGCCAATGCCATGCGCGACGCGGGCGAGCAGATAGACGCCGCCGACGATCCACAGCCAGATCGACGTGCCGGTTGCAAGCTCAATCAAAGCAATCAGGATCAGGACAAAGGGCGTGAATTCGGTAAAATTGGCATGTGCCCGCATCCGGCGGATCACCCGGTCGTTGCCGCCGTCCCCGACCGATACCTTTTCCGATGTGCGCACCTGTCCAACGCGGATCGCGAGCCACAGGTTGATAAGCGCAGCGGCCCCGGCGATGGTGAGTGTGATCGGCAATATCATTTGTTTTCCCCAAAAATTTGAATTTCACCCCATAGGTGCAGCAACGCTTGCATCCAAACGGAAAATCGTTATACGCGCCCCTTCGCACGAGGTGGACAGACCGTTTCTGCCGTGAATCCCGGCCTTGCTTACACTGATGGGCAGGGGTTCATGTTGAAACTGTTTTGCCTGTCAGCCCCGGTTTTTTTGGATTTATTGAACAGGTGCTGCAATGGCTGTCCCTAAAAGAAAAACATCGCCGTCACGGCGCGGCATGCGCCGGTCGCACGATTCGCTGAAAGTGGAAGCGTTCCAAGAATGCCCCAACTGCGGCGAGTTGAAACGGCCGCACCATATGTGTAATGCTTGCGGGCATTATAATGGCCGGGAAATTCTGGCCAGCAACGCCTGATTCGCGGCATCCGCTGGTTGCCTGAGTCCGTATTTAGGGAGACGTACCCGTGGGGATGAGGCCGCGTATCGCTATTGACGCGATGGGCGGTGACGAAGGCGTGCGCGTCATGCTGGCGGGAGCCGCGCTGGCCCGCCACAACCATTCGGGGTTTCGCTTTCTGTTGGTCGGCGATGAAGGCCAGATAAAGGCCGCGCTCGACCATCATCCCAATTTACGGGCAGCCTCTGACATCTTGCACAGCACGACCGTGGTGTCGGGCGACGAAAAACCTAGCCAGGCGCTGCGCAGCGCAAAATCCAGTTCGATGGGCCTTGCCATTAATGCCGTGAAAACCGGAGAGGTCAGCGCGGCGGTGAGCGCAGGTAATACCGGCGCGCTGATGGCGATGGCGAAACTGGCGCTGCGCACCATGCCGGGGATTGACCGGCCTGCGCTTGCAGCGCTGCTCCCCACGATGGAAGACACTGATCTGGTCATGCTCGATCTGGGCGCCAATGCCGAATGCAACACCCGCAATCTGGTGCAATTCGCGGTCATGGGCGCGGCCTATAGCCGGATCATGTACGGGTTTGACCGGCCGCGGGTGAAATTGCTTAATATCGGTACCGAAGAAGCCAAAGGCACCGGAACCATCCGCGATGCGGCGCAGATTTTGCGCGAGGCAAGCAGCCTAAAAATGGATTTTCAGGGCTTTACCGAGGCCGACAAGATTTCGCGCGGCGATGTTGATGTGATCGTGACCGACGGGTTTTCGGGCAATATCGCCTTGAAGGCGCTGGAGGGCACGGCGCGATTCGTCGCCGATCTGCTGCGGCGCAGCTTTGCCAGTTCCTTGCGCTCCAAAATCGGCTTTCTGATTTCGCGGCCCGCGACCGAGATGCTGAAAGAGCATCTCGATCCCAATAACCACAACGGCGCGGTGTTCATGGGCCTGAACGGCGTCGTGGTCAAAAGCCATGGCAGCGCCAGCGTCAAGGGCGTTGCCAATGCGGTCGAAGTCGCGGCACGGCTGGTTGAGGACAGCATCTTGGTCCGGATTGCCGAAGACCTGAAATCTATTAGCCAGATGGATGTGCAAGCGGAAACAGCGGCATGACCGGGGCGCTCCGCTCCGTTATCGCTGGCACCGGATCGGCACTGCCGCGCCATCACGTTTCCAATGCCGAACTGGCCAAAACCGTCGACACGTCCGACGAATGGATTGTTGAGCGGACCGGTATCCATGCACGTTATGTTGCGGGTGAAGGCGAAACCACGTCCACCCTGGCGATCGAATCGGCGCAGCGCGCGCTGGCCGAGGCACAGGTTGCAGGAGCCGACGTTGATCTGATCGTCGTCGCCACGACCACCCCGGACCAGACTTTTCCGGCGGTTGCGACCATTGTCCAGAACGCAATTGGTGCCAATGGCTGTATCGCTTTTGATGTGGCGGCGGTCTGTTCGGGCTTTCTCTACGCGTTGACTGTCGCCGATTCGATGATCCGGGCGGGCAATGCCAAGAACGCGCTGGTGATCGGGGCGGAGACCATGACACGGCTGCTCGACTGGGAAGACCGCAGGACCTGTGTTCTGTTCGGTGACGGCGCGGGAGCGGTGCTGCTAACGGCGGAAACAGATGGCGACCGGGGGATATTGGCGACCAAGCTGCACGCCGATGGCGCACACAACCAGCTGCTCTATGTCGATGGCGGCCCCAGCAGTACCGGCACCGTCGGCAAGCTCCGGATGGAGGGGCAGGAGGTGTTCCGCCACGCGGTGACCAATCTTGCCTCTGTGCTAAATGAAGTGTTGCAGATCAGCGGCGAGAGCGCCGAATCGATTGATTGGGTCGTTCCGCATCAGGCCAATGCCCGAATCATCGACGCCACCGCGCGCAAGCTCAAACTGCCGCCAGAGCGTGTGATCAAAACGGTGCACGACCATGCCAATACGTCGGCGGCGTCGGTTCCGCTGGCCCTCGATGTCGCGATTCGCGACGGGCGAATCCAGCGCGGCCAGCTGTTGGTGCTGGAAGCGATGGGCGGCGGTTTCACCTGGGGCGCGGCGATTATCCGCTATTAGAGATTGGGGAATTAAGG
>JBGSLY010000265.1:0-3637 GCA_041740435.1 Parasphingorhabdus sp. | reverse complement strand
CGAACTGGGGCAGATCGTCTTTCAATTCGGCACCCGCCCACTGCTGACACAGGAAAGCCCAATCCCGCAGAGCTGGAAGGACGCGCTGATCCAGATACAGGAGGGCGATGTCCTGCTGCATAAATTTTCGCCGACCGGTTTTTATTCCTCGGCGGTGCGGAACACTTTCCTGCGCAGTCTGGAAGGGCGATCGGAGCGTCAGATCGGCTTTTCGAAAGCCAAGACCGATGACCGGACCCACACGCTGGATGTCGGGGTGAAGGGCAAGAATTTCTGGGTGTCGCGCAATGACTTGCTCCGCGCCCGCGAATGGGCGGGGCAGGGGTTTGATACGGCGCTGAAAACCCCGGATGATACGCTGGTTTTCGTGTCGTCGCTTGAATCGAAGATGATCCGCAAGGATCAGGCCGATTGCATGGGGTGCCTCTCGCATTGTGCTTTTTCGGCTTGGAAGGACACCGACAACAACAGCACCGGGCGCCTCGCCGACCCGCGTAGCTTTTGTATTCAAAAGGCGTTGCAGGAAATTGTCCACGGCGCGCCGATAGAGGACAATTTGATGTTCGCGGGGCATAATGCCTTCAACTTCGGCCGTGATCCCTTTTATTCCAACGGGTTCGTGCCGACGGTCAAGCAATTGGTGGACCGCATCTTAACCGGCGATTGACGCATGCAAATTCGTGCCGACGACCTCAGTGACATTCGGGTGCAGGATCTTTTGGCGCTCCATTTTCACGCCATGCGCGCGTCGTCTCCGCCGGCAAGCTGTCATGTGCTGGACCTGACCGCTTTGAAACATCCTGACATCACCGTCTGGACCGCATGGGACGGAGATGTGCTGCTGGGAATAGGGGCGCTCAAGCGGCTCGACGCAGAAAGCGGTGAAGTGAAATCGATGCGCACCGACCCGGCGCATCTGGGCAAGGGCGTAGGTGCGGCTCTTTTGGAGCATATTATCACCACCGCCCGCGCCAATGGGCATCGTCAATTGCTGCTGGAGACCGGCAATACCGAAGAATTTGCCGCAGCCACGGCGCTTTATCGCAAGCGCGGCTTTATCGAATGCCCGCCCTTTGGTGATTATCAGGCGTCGGATTTCAACCGGTTCATGCGGCTGGATATTTGACTCAGCGCCATCAATCCAGATCCCACGCCCGCTCTCCATGGCTGGAGATATCAAGGCCGTCGCGCTCTTGATCCTCGCTGACCCGCATCGGTAGGATGAAGGACAGGCCAAAGCCCAGCACGAAGGTGCCAAAGGCAGACCAGATTGCCACAGCGATAACGCCGATTAACTGTGCAACAAATTGCCCGCCCGCGGCCATATCTTCCCCATAGCCGGTTCCGCCAAGGTTCTCGGCCATGAAAAAGGCGAGCATCAGAGACCCCAGAATGCCGCCGACACCGTGCACGGCAAAAACGTCAAGCGAATCGTCGATCTTGAAGCCGTTCTTGACCAGTCCCACCGCGAAAAAGCACACCAGTCCCGCCGCTGCGCCGAGCAGAATCGCAGCCGCCGGGCCAACAAAACCCGCCGCCGGAGTGATGGTGGCAAGCCCGGCAATCGCGCCGGTTGCTGCGCCAATTGCGGTGGGCTTGCCCACCTTGATCCGTTCAATCACCATCCAGACCAGCGCCGCCATTGATGCGGCGACATGGGTGTTCAATATCGCCGAGGAGGCATCATCGGTCGCGGTCAGCGCCGATCCGCCATTGAACCCGAACCATCCGACCCAGAGCAAGCCAGCACCCGCCAAGGTCAGCGCCGGACTGTGTGGCAGCATCAGCGTGCGGGGCCAGCCGATCCGCTTGCCCACCATGATCGCCGCGACCAATGCGGACACTCCGGCCGTGGTATGCACCACGATGCCGCCCGCAAAATCGAGCGTGCCGAGCTTCGAGAGCCAACCACCGCCCCAGACCCAGTGCGCGACAGGGGCATAAACCACCAGCATCCACAAAGCGGAAAAGGCCAATACCCAGCTGAACCGGGCCCGCTCCACCCACGCGCCGACCATCAGCGCCGGGGTGATGACCGCAAAGGTCATTTGGAAAATTGCAAAGGTGGATTCCGGAATGGTCGTTGCTTCGCGAATATTGCCCAGATTGAGCATCATCCAGTTGAGGCCATTGCCAAGAAAGCCGCTGGTCACTTGCCCAAAGGCCAGAGTATAGCCGATCATCACCCATAATACCGAACAGACGGCGGCGATGGCAAGGCACTGCACGAGGACCGATAGGAAATTCTTCGAGCGGACCAGCCCGCCGTAAAACAGCGCCAAGCCAGGTAGGGTCATCAGCAGGACCAGAGCGGTTGAGGTCAAAATCCAGGCGGTATCGCCGCTATCGGCAACATCGGCAATCGATGGATCGATCAACTCCTGCGCCGCCGCGCCGCTTGCCCAAATGCCCGATACTGCGGACCACATCAACACCTTGGCCACGCTTTTACCCGTCAATTTCATGAATATCCCCACCCGTTACGCGAAATCTGCTCTGTGCCTAATGGAGGCGCGTATTTGGCACAAGGGGAGAAATAGCAGCGGTTTGCTCCCCGCTATTCCGCGATGGAAATCACCCGTTTGACTTCATCGGTCTTGAATCCGATAATCGACGGATTGCGCACGCCGGGCAGGAAAGCAACGTCGAACAGTTCGTTGACCACGCCTTCAATCCGGATCCAGAAGGGCATGTGACCGGTTGCTGTGTCGATAATGGCGAGACCGCACCGCGCCTCGGTATCGCGCGCCTTCAGCATATCGTCGAGGGCAAGGCCGGAAAATGTCCGGTTTTCCCGCGCCTTCGAGAGGCCGACAATCGCATGCGAACCGGTAAAGGCCAGCCCGCGGGCATAACCGGGGCAAAACGCAACCGATTCAAATAGGCCATTGGACCGGTCGATCCGGCCCAATTCGCCGGTTCCCGAATTGACCACCCATAGTTCCTCGTTATGCAAACGGGGCGAATGCGGCATCGACAGCCCCTCGCTCAGCACCTCGCCGCGGCGGCAATCGATCACCACCCCGCCATTGGTGCGCCGGTCGCGCCAGCCATCGCCGATATCCGACCGCGACACGGCGGTGGCATAGATCGGCACACCGTCTGCATCGGCCATGCCGTTCAGGTGACAGCGGTCCTCCGGGGCGAGCTGTGATACAAACGGCGGGACCCAAATGGGGCGAAAGCTGTGTCCGTCATCGACCGATGCGATGCACGAAAAGCGGGTGTTGACGAAAAACGGCTTAAGGTCGCTGCTAAGCCCCAGATCGTGCGCGTCGCAATCGCCGGTTACCCAAGCGGCGTGCGGGGCATAGACCGCGTCATGACCATCCGGACTGCCTTCGCCGGGAGGAACCAGATTATCGAACCGTTGAATCTGATATTCGCTGGCGAGCGCAATGGTCCGCGCATCCCCGCTAACCGCAATGCCCATCGGCCGCGCAAAGCTTCGCTCAAACACCGCCAATCGGCCATCGGGCCGGATACCGATCAGGAACAGCTTGCCGGCCTGATAGGTCGAAAACGCAATACTCCCCCCGGTGGAATGCAACCATTCGGGAAAGCCCCGCGATGTGGTGAGGGCAAATTTTTCTTCCAGCTCTTCGGTCAAATGCAATTTCCTTTTGGGTTTGTGTCC
>JBGSLY010000264.1:0-10013 GCA_041740435.1 Parasphingorhabdus sp. | reverse complement strand
GCGGCTTCCAGGTCGTCGATCCGCTCGCGCATGCGGACAACATTATAGGCATGGCCAACAAGATAATATTCGCCCGCTCGCATCTGTTCGAAGATACTGGCGGCGAACTGGTCCGCGTCCATGCCCATGTTCCGCGACATCGGTGTTGCGACCCAGCCGGGGATAATCACACCCAGTGCGATGTTCGCCATATCGGCCTTATTGCCTATCTCGCGGCGCAGCACGTCCATTAGGCCAAAAACCGCATGCTTGCCCGACACATAGGCGCCACCGCCCGATGGCATCGCGTTGAACAGCGCTTTTTCCGATGCCGTCGTATAGATTGCGGCGGGCAGTCCATCGGCGCGGTAGCGCTTCCCAAACGCTTGTATCCCGTTCCACACGCCCCAGAAGTTTACCTCATACAAAGCGCGGGCTTCGGCAAGATCGGTATCAAGCACCCCGCCGCGCGGGCCGCCAATACCGGCATTGTTGACGATGATATCGCCCCGGCCGTTTTGAGCCCACGCAAAATCGGCTAATGCCTCGACGGCGGCGACATCGGTCACATCGCCTGCAAAATATTTGGCGTCGATGCCCGATGCTCTCAGAATGTCGACCGCTTCACCCAGCACATCTTCACGCGGTTCAAACAGGATAATCCGCGCGCCCGCTGCGCCCATTTGTTTGGCAAGCGCCCATCCTATTCCGGTGGCACCGCCGGTGATGACCGCTGTCTTGTTGCTGAAGTCCATAAACTCTCCCCTATCGTTGGCCGTTAGCGAAATGGGCCTATGGCCGGGCGTATGCCGGCGCTGTCTCGGGCATACGCCAAAACACTATTATCACACACAAAGCGACACCAGCTATCATTGCGCCGGGCGCTGCGGACCAACCGCTGTTCGTCACCAGCAGATGGGCGACCAATGGCGTGAGACCGCCGAAAATCGCGGTTGCGGTTGTTGCCCCCAATGCAAGGCCGCTGAGTCGGCCCTCGCCGGGAAATTGCTCGGCGGTCGTGACCGCGCCAACAGCGCTCACGGCTCCGCCAAGCGCCGCCAAGACCATTGCACCAACCCAGGTCGCAGCACCGCCACCGGCCATTACCGCAAACATGGCCGTCGGCAGCACTATGCCGCCAAGAGCGAGCAGCAGCAGTATGGGGCGACGACCAAAACGGTCGGACGCAAGGCCGATTACGGGCGTGACCAGGATGACCGTCAGAGCCGCAAGGACCGAGATCGACAGTGCGCGCGTCTCCGGCATCGTGTCGGTGGAATCAAGGAACGCCGGTACATAGGTAATGCCAACATAATACGTGATCGAACCTAGCGCAGAGATCGCAAAACCGCGAGCAATTGCGCTCCGATGTCGCTGCAATGTCTGCCGGATCGGGCTTTTCGGCACCGTGCCAGCGTCGCGCTGACGCAGGAATTCCGGCGTTTCCTCCAGCGTTGCGCGGGTAATCAGCACCAAGCCAGCAAGCGCCGCGCCAAACAGGAAGGGCATGCGCCATCCCCACGAAACCAGTGCCTCTTCGGGTATTGCCCAAACGGTTAGTGCCGCTGCACCGGCCGCGAGCAGCGCGCCGATCTCGCTGGCCGCAGAGGCGCAGCTGGTGATCAATCCGCGCCGACTGTCCTTCGCTCCTTCCATCAGGTAAGCGACAACCCCGGTATATTCGCCGCCAACCGAAAACGACATCATGCAGCGCAGTGCGATCAGCAGCACGCCGGCAAGTGGTCCAATCTGCGCAAAGGTCGGCAGCATTGCTGTTGCGAGCATTGCAAAGGTCATCAAAGCCATCGAGCCCAGCATCGTCACCCGGCGGCCCAACCTGTCGCCAAAATGGCCAAAAACGAGCGCTCCAACTGGCCGCATCAGATAGGCGATCGCAAAACCGCCGAGCGTTTCGGTCATCGACTGTGGGCCAGTTCCGAAGAATACGCGCGCCAGCACTGTTGAAAAATAGAGATAAAGGGTGAAATCATACCATTCGACAACGGTCGAAAGGCCCGCGACGATCATTGATCGCCGCGACATCGGCACCCGCAAAGGGGGCGCAGCACTGTGCGCAGTTTGATAGGCGATTTCAACCACAAGACAAGTTGGCGAATTTCGCAACCGGTGACAAGGTGCATTGGCCTGTCGCTAGACTCAAATTCGGACACAGCCAACCAGTACGAACGCTTTGACGGTCCCAAGGCCAACACTATCGATAGTGTACGCCTTATCCGCGAAGCCGGAGGAGTGATGGAGTACGGTTTCTGCGAGGAAGGCTTGGAGGCATTGCCGCAAGGCTTTGTCGACCTCCTCTCAGGGGCCGGTCGCGGCATGATGTTGGTGAGGATATAGTGATGGATTTGGGGATTGCGGGGCGCAAGGCGCTGGTCAATGGCGGAAGCGCGGGGATGGGACGCGGGGCCGCATTGGCGCTGGCACGCGAAGGCGTCGAGGTGTTTATCTCAGCGCGCGGGGCCGAGCGGCTCGAGGCAAGCTGTGCCGCCATTGCCGCCGAGACGGGCGCGAAGGTGCATGCGATCATCGCCGATCATGCCAGCGACGAAGGCCGCGCGGCTATTCTTGCCGCGTGTCCCGATCCCGATATCTTCGTTGCCACCTGCGCTCCGCCGCCCTTCACCGGCGATTTCCGAGAGGTTTCGCGCGAGGCCCTTGAACGTGCGGTGGCGACAGCATTGCTAAGCCCAATCGATTATATCAAAGCGGTCTCCGTCCCGATGGTGGCGCGGTGCTGGGGTAGAATCGTCAATATCAGCACAGGGGCGGCAAAGTATCCGGCCGCGATGCGCGTACTCTCCGGCCCGCCGCGCGCCGCTTTGGCCAATTATTGCCACGCGATTTCAAAGGAGTTGGCGGCGCATAATGTCACGGTCAATTCGGTCTTGCCGGGTATGCATCACACACCAGGGATAGAGGATGTGCTTGGCCCCCGCGCCGAGGCCAATGGGCGTAGCTATGACGAGGAAGTCGCGGCCTTCGTCAAAGCCGTTCGTCTGCCAGCAGGGCGCTTCGGCGATGCAGAAGATCTGGGCGCTCTGGTGGCAATGTTCTGCAGCGATCAGGCGAGCTACGTCACCGGCCAGTCGCTGGTGGTTGATGGCGGGATCGGCACTTCGACGTTCTAGGCCAAGCTAATACGCCCCCTCACCCCGCATTTACGAGCCGCACGATCCCGCCAATAAGCGAGCCGAGCACGAAGATATAAATCGGCGGCATCGAGATATAGAGCGGGAGCAGCCGTTTCTCGACCGCCTTGTGATAGCCCAGCGCATAGAGTAGGCGCATGAACGGCCAGATTATGCCGATCCCCGCCGCCCATAACGGACTGACGACATAGGCAAAAAGCCATAGGCCCGGAAGAAACAGCACCAGATGTTCAAGCGTGTTCTGATGCGCACGGACATAGCGTTCATACTCGGGCGGCCCGCTGTGCGATGGCACCACAATCTTGAACCGCCCCCGCGCCAGCCCCGCCGTCAACAAGGTGAAGTAATAGACCAGCAGCGCCAGTGCACTGACGATAACGACATAAACATATGGATCGGTCATGGTTGCACACGCGCCTTCCCTCTGGAAAGTGTCAAGACTGGCTTACCCATGGAAGCGCGGCAACTCACACTTTTGTGGCCCGCGCGAGTGCGATTAGGCAGCAGCTGCGCGATGGGCGAGACGAGGAATGAGATATCTCGCATCAGAGAAGTTGGAGATTTTCCGCATCTTCAAGCAGTCGCGCTTGTCATTCCACCGCCCCTCCCTCTCCCGCATGAATTATCAAAAAATAGCGGCCATCCTCCGGCCTACACCGCATCACATTTGCGCTCGCCGGGTCGGTTTACACGCATATACACAATATCAAGACACTGCCGCTATACCCCCCTTCGACCCGCTGGAGGGATGCACATGCTTGCACAGCCGCAGGGCCGCTTTGCCGATGAAGAGGTGGAGGGCCGTTATCAGACGATTTCGCGCACCCTGCGCCGCCCGTTTGTGCGCCTGTATGCGGTGATGTTGATGGTGGTGATGCTGGGGTACGGCCTGATCCACCCGTTTTATGCGCGCGATGACGAGATGATGTGGCTCAGCCTCTATGCCACGCTGACCCTGCTGCTGCTGGGCGGATATGTCGCGGTGACGTTCTGGGAGCGGTATCCGCAAGCGGTGATGCTGGACTTTTGTGCGCTGCTGGGGCTGTCCCTGCTGCTGGCTTTGTCCAATGCGGTGCTGTTTAATGTGTTGATCGAGCAGCATCAGTCGATGCACGCGATCAGATCGCTCAACCGGCTGATCATCACCGCCTTTGCCGCCTTTGCGCTGGCCGGGCGGATGCGGATGTTTCTGGCGTGGCTGGCGTTTGATTTCATTATCTTTTCGGTGGTCGCGATTCATGCGCAAGCGGGCGGGGCGGGCTTTCTGTATGCTATGATGAGCTATAGCGCGGGAGCGATGGTGATGACCGCGATCAGCTTTGCCATCGGCCGGTCCAGCCGGGGCGCCTTTGCGATGAGCGAGGAGCTGAACCGGGAGCGGCTGCGCAATGAGCAGATGCTGCACAATGTCCTGCCCGCCGCCGCTGCGGAAAGGCTGAAGGCGGGGCAGCTGGTGGCGGATTCGTTTTCCGACGCGACGGTGATCTTTATCGACATCGTCGGCTTTTCGGTGCTGGCCAAGCGGATATCGCCGGGGCACTTGATCGAGCTGCTCAACGGCTTTTTCCGGCTGGCTGACCGCTGCACCGTCGCCTGTGACGTGGAGAAAGTGAAGACCATCGGCGATGCGTATCTGGCGATCAGCGGCGGGAACAGCCCGTCGCGCAACAGTGCCGCCTCTGCGATCCACTTTGCCCAGGCGGTGATCGCTGGCCTTGCCGAGATCCGGCGGGAGACCGGGATTGATCTGCACATCCGGGTCGGCATCCACTCCGGCCCGGTGGTCGGCGGGGTGATCGGGGAAACGCGGATGGCCTATGACTATTGGGGCGAAACGATGAACATCGCCGCCCGGATCGAGGGGACCGCCCCGCCCGACGGCATCGCGGTGTCAGAATCGACCCATGCGCGGACCCAGGGCCTGTTTGATTTCGGTCCGCCGCAAATGGTGCTGTTGAAAGGAGTCGGGGAAACCCCGGTCTATCATCTGGCCGACGAAGCTTTGGCTAAGGCGGCCTAATTCTTACAGCCAACCGCTGCCGCATCAATCGCGGTAGCTGCACCCTTCAGGCTGTAGACATCGACAATTGCCCGACCGTCGCGCCCTACGCTTTCGACGCTCAGGCTTTTGGAGTTGCGGATAGCGGTGATGATCGCCCGGTCCATCGACGGACCCTGCGACCAGCCATTGGCCGTGTCGGCGGCCAACCGGTAACTGCGCCCGCCAATGCTCATAGTCACGCGGCTTTTACTTGACCGGTCACGGCTCAACCGGACATGGATTTGGCCGGTGGCGGACTTAGCGGGCCAAAAGCCGATTGAGACAAAGGGTCGCCGCTGATCCGAACCGCGCGTTTCTTCCGGTTCAGCGATGGCATAGCAACGCTTTGGCGATCCATCGCGAAACGCACCCCAGCCGGAAAAAATACCCAGGCTGTCTTTCGCCGCAGCAGGCAGAGCCGCCAGCAACAGGACCGCAAGAGCCAAAATGCGTTTCAAGCGCGCTCCGCCTCTCCGCCGCCCAGATGCAATATAGTTTCGGCTCCGTCACAAATTGCAACCATCGACCCCTGCGGCAGACCGTCGGCAATCGGCGCGCCATAGGGGTCGAGAGCATCCAAGCCGGTCAAAACGCCGCGCAACACCCGGCTGGTCATCCCGTGACTGATGATCAGCATGTCGCTGATAAAGCTCTGCTCCGCGATCCAATGCCTAACCCGCTCCGCGATCATCGGATAATTCTCTCCGCCCGGTGCCTGGGTCATGAACAATCCCAAGCCTTGGTCCACCTCCAACTGACCCTGCAGATCGCGGTAATAGGCCCCGCCCCATTCGCCCATGTCAATTTCGCGCAGACGCGGATCAACCGCCGCCTGATGCCAGTCAGCCCCGATATGCTCGGCCACCACCGACAGCGTTTGCAGTGCCCGGCCGGTATCGGAAGCCAACATGACGGGAAGAGGTCCGTCCCGAAGGTGCCGCGCCAGCGCCCGCCCCATCTCATCGGCTTGAGCAAATCCCTGCATCGTCAGCGGTGTATGCGGATGATCCCCTTGAATCCGGCCAGCCTTATTGAAGATTGTCTCCCCATGCCGGGCGATATAGAGCTTTTTCCCATTGGTGTTCACGCCCGCCATAAATCAACAAAATCCCATATATCCCATCAAGTCTATCGGCCTTAGCCATGTTTTTTATGGTTTTCCACAGCTTCGGTCCCTGCAACGGACCATGGTGCTTGCCCAAAGCGCGATAATTGTTAAGGAAGCAGAGTGTTTTAATGATCGGGCCGGATTCTGCGGTGATGATCACGGCGATAGTAACGGGTCTTTGGGCGATCCGGGGGACGGTATAATGAAGGCGAAAATCGAACGGGCGGTCTTGCTGAAAAGCCTGAGCCATGTGCAATCGGTGGTGGAACGGCGCAACACTATCCCCATCCTGTCCAATGTTTTAATCGAGGCGAATGCGGACGGCACATTGCGGCTGGTTGCGACCGACCTCGACCTGCAAATTGTGGAGACGGTGCAAGCGATGGTGGAAACGCCCGGCGCGATCACCGTGCCCGCGCATACCTTGTTCGAAATCGCCCGCAAACTCGCCGATGGCAGTCAGGTTACCCTACACGCCGCCGATGGCAAGATGCTGGTTGCCGCCAACCGGTCGCGCTTTAACCTGCAAACCCTGCCGCGCGACGATTTCCCGATGATTGCCGAAGGGGAATTGCCGACCAGCTTTGAATTGCCCGCGCTGTCGCTGATCAAGATTATCGACAAGACCCGCTTTGCCATCTCGACCGAAGAAACGCGCTATTATTTGAACGGCATTTTCCTGCACGTTTCGGATGAAGCCATGCCAACCTTGAAAGCAGCGGCAACCGACGGCCACCGTCTGGCGCGGGTAACGCTGGCACGACCCGAAGGCGCAGAGGGCATGCCAGATGTCATCGTGCCGCGCAAATGCATCGGTGAGCTTCGCAAACTGCTCGACGAAGTGGGCGACGGCAATGTGCAAGTCGACCTATCGGCCAGCAAAATCCGCTTTACGATGGGCAGCGCGATCCTCACCAGCAAGCTGATCGACGGAACCTTCCCCGACTACACGCGGGTTATTCCTTCGGGAAATGACAAGCTGCTGAAAATTGACCCCAAGAGCTTTTTGCAGGGCGTTGACCGCGTGGCCACCATCGCGACCGACAAAACCCGTGCGGTCAAAATGGCATTGGACAAAGACAAGATCACTCTGTCGGTCACGTCGCCAGAAAACGGCACCGCGACCGAGGAAATTCCGGGGGCCTATGACAGCGAAGGCTTTGAGATTGGTTTCAACGCCCGTTACCTGATCGAAATCCTGAACGAGATTGAGGGTGATAATGTGGAATTGCATTTGGCCGATTCGAGCGCTCCGACCTTGATCCGTGAAAATGATAAGTCCGCCGCACTCTATGTGCTAATGCCGATGCGAGTGTAGAACTTACATCTTCGCCGCCCTAGGTGTGATGGCAGAGGCGCTATGGAGCACGCGCTAATTCCCGCGACAGACACGAGATTGCGGCACCAAAACAAAGAAGTTTTGGCCGCAGCCATTTCCTGTGCGCCACAACGCTGGGCAGATAATAATCTGGCATCTTTTTCCTAATTTTTTATCGGAAACATTTTGCGCGCCGCACGAACGCGAACGCCTTGGCCAAAATCGGCACCGCTGCAGCGAATGCCGCTTGGTTTGTTTCGTACCCTCGCTCAATGCACTGTAAAATTAACCGACAGGATACCAATGCGGTGTAAAGCAGACTGACATTCAATCCGATGGGTCCCCGATGGTCAGGTTATTCAAGCATTATATCCCTTATGCGGTCCTGTTGCTGGGCATTTTGGATTTCATCCTGCTCGTTGGTGCGGCGGAGCTGGGTTGGGTCATTCGGGCGGCGCAGATCGACATGGCGACGGGTTCGATCCTTAGCCGGATTGCTCCGATAGCGAGCTTCGCGATTGCCCTGCAACTGGCGATGATCGCGGTCGGCGTATATGGACCAGAGGCGCTGCAATCGCCGCGTTTTGCCACCGCGCGGCTGCTGGTCGCTGTATCGCTGGGCGTGATCTTCTTGTCGCTGGTCGCCTTTGCACTGCCGGGTAGCACTTTGTGGCGCTCCAATTCGCTCTATGCGATGGTGCTGGCAATTGTCTTCCTGATCACTTTGCGGGTGCTGATCGATCAGCTCTATGACCGGGAGAAGTTCAAGCGCCGGTTTCTGGTGCTGGGGGCGGGCAACCGGGCGGCCCGCATCGAAGAACTGGCCGCCAAAAGCGAAAGCGGCTTCAAGGTCGTTGGCTATGTCGATATGGGCGATGCCGAGATCCGGGTCGGCCAAGCTATGCGCCGCGCCGATATTGAAAACCTTTCACAATTTCTGATCGACCAGGCGGCGAGCGAAGTGGTGCTGGCGCTTGATGAGCGGCGCAATGCGCTGCCGCTGCACGATTTGCTTCGGATCAAGACCGCAGGCGTGCATGTCAACGAACTGTCCAGTTTTCTGGAGCGGGAAACCGGGCGGGTCGATCTCGACAGCGTTAATCCCAGCTGGCTGATTTTCTCCGACGGCTTTTCCAGCGGACGGCGGCTGTCGAGCTGGTTCAAGCGTAGCTTTGACATCGCGGCCAGCCTTTTGGTTCTGGTCTTGTCCGGGCCGATCATTCTGCTCTTTGCCCTGTTGATCCGGATGGAAAGCAAGGGCGGGGCATTTTTCCGTCAGACCCGGGTCGGGCTTTACGGGCAGACGTTTGACATTATCAAATTACGCTCAATGCGCGCCGATGCCGAGCTGCCCGGACAGGCGGTATGGGCGAGCGAAAATGATCCGCGCATTACCCGGATCGGGCGCTTCATCCGCAACGCCCGGATCGATGAATTGCCGCAGACGTGGAGCGTACTGAAGGGCGAGATGAGCTTTGTCGGGCCGCGCCCCGAACGGCCGCAATTCGTTGATGAGCTGGAAACGCAAATGCCCTATTATGCGGAGCGGCATATGGTCAAACCCGGCATTACCGGCTGGGCGCAGATCAACTATCCCTATGGCGCGTCGATTGAGGATGCGCGGCATAAGCTGGAATATGATCTTTATTATGCGAAAAACTATACGCCGTTTCTCGACATTTTGATTCTGCTGCAAACCATCCGCGTGGTGTTGTGGCCCGAGGGTGTCCGCTAAGATGGAGGCGGTTTATAGCCAGATCGGGATTTGGGGCCACGCAGGTGCGGCATTCCTGTTTGCGGCTCTCGCCGTTTGGCAGGCGCAGCGGCGGCTCTATGAAAATGCCTCCCAGAAAACCTTGCTCGCCGCTTATGCGATAACCGCGTTCTGGGCGCTCGCCGTCGCTGTGGACGGACCCAATGCGACGATTGGCAAGCTGGCGGAAACGCTGCGCAATTTTGCCTGGCTAGGCTTTATGTTTGCGCTGCTCAGTTCCGGTGAAAAGCGGGCGGAAACCCGCACGGTCAAGTTGATCTATGTGGTACTGTCGCTGGTGTTGGCGGCACAAATCATTTGCGAAGCGCTGGTCCCGGCACTGGCGGGTCATGCCACCCTGGTGATTGTCAGTGGCTATACCGGGCTTTTATTGCGGATGTTGTTTGCAATCGGCGCTTTGGTGCTGATCCACAACCTTTATACCGTTTCCGCGCCGCAAGCCCGCTGGGGTATTCGGTTGGCCATGGGTTCGTTGGCAGCGATCTGGACCTATGATCTTAATCTCTACACCATTACCTATCTGACCCGGCAGACATCGGTTGAGCTGCTGGTGATGCGCGGCGTGGTCATGGCATTAATCGCCCCGGTGATGGGCATGGCATCGCTGCGCAACACCAAATGGCAGT
>JBGSLY010000263.1:0-2088 GCA_041740435.1 Parasphingorhabdus sp. | reverse complement strand
CAACGCCGAGGCGCTGCAAACCGCCACAATTGTCCCGGCGCGGATGAACGGAATGGCCGAGCGATTGGGATCGATTGAAGCGGGCAAGACCGCCAGTATGATCTTGATCGAAGGCGATACCTCGAATGACCTGGCCGCGCTGCGCCGGGTGACGACGGTGTTCCTCGACGGCTACCGGCTCGATGCAGCGGAACTGCGCAAGGCGAGCGGGTTTAGCGGGATGCCGAAATAGAGCGACATGACAATTGGATTGATGCATTAATTGTAATGCACTTGACATTATGTCGCATTACCATATAACATCGGTTTATGAAATTGGTATCCAGCAGAGCCGAAGCACCTAGCTTGACATCGCTCGATGCGCTGACTTTTCGCCTTGAGGATTTGCCGCGCCAGCTGCGCAAAATCATTGACGATGCACTGGTCGGATATGGTCTGGGTCGCACGCAATGGCGGCTGCTTGCTTATACCCTTCGCCAAGAGAACCTGACACAGACAGAGCTGGCTAGGTTGCTGGAAGTTGAACGGGCGAGCGCCGGGTTAGCGATCGATTCGCTGGAAAAAAAAGGTCTGGTGACACGGCAGCAACATGCTGAAGATCGCCGCGTCTGGCGGATATTGCCGACCCAAACGGCGAAGGCGTTGCTGAAAGAGCTGCGGGAAACTGTGGATGAGGTCTACGCCCAATTGTTCCAAGGCTTCACCGAGGCCGAACTGGAACAGCTAGGCGACCTTTTTGAGCGCATGGCGCGAAATATCAAAGCATAGGAAACTCCATGATTACGGACACAATCGACAGACAGGATGATGATAGTCTGGAAAAACTTGACCCCAGCGAACCCTCTCGGTTTGCCGATGGTAGCGCGCACGCGATGTTTGAACGTTTACGCCGCGAAGCGCCGGTGCACTATTGTGCCAATAGCCCTTTTGGCCCTTTCTGGTCGTTCAGCCGCTATGAGGATGTGGTGGAGATAGAGGCGCTCCCGAAAATATATTCATCCGAAGCCAAACATGGCGGCATATCAGTCATCGATATCGGCGCGGGCGAAGCGACCTATCTGGAGTCCTTCATTATGATGGACCCGCCCAATCACAGCCAGAAGCGGCGCACCATCGCTCCTGCGTTTACACCTTCCGAAATGGTGCGCCTTAGCACCTCGATCCGCGAACGAACTGCCACGTGTCTTGACGCCCTGCCCAAAGGAGAGCGCTTTGACTGGGTGCAGTCGGTCTCCATCCCTTTGACTATCGATATGCTGGCGATCCTGTTTGATTTTCCGTGGGAGGAACGTCACAAGCTGCGCATCTGGTCCGATGCCATTACCTCGCTGGAAATGATGAAAAACCGGCCTGAGGAGAGGATGGCAAAGCTGTTTGAAATGGCTTCACGTTTCCACGAGCTTTGGCAGCAACGAATGAACAATGGACCGGCCGCCGATCTGTTGTCGATGATGCTACATTCCCCCGAATTTGACGAGATGGGTCCAGCGGAATTCATGGGAAATATGGCGACGTTGATCGTTGGCGGCAACGACACCACACGCAATTCCATGTCGGGTATGATCGAAGCCTTGAGTCTCTGGCCCGACCAATGGGACCGACTTTGCGCCAATCCGGAACTTGTTCCCAACGCGGCCAGTGAGGTTATTCGCTGGCAATGTCCGGCACTGCATATGCGGCGCACCGCCTTGGAAGACGTCGACTTTCACGGCCACCAGATTCGCAAGGGTGACAAGCTGGTGCTGTGGTATATTTCGGCAAACCGGCAGGAATCGCTATTTCCCGAAGGCCATCTGTTTAAAGTGGACCGCCCCAACGCCCGGCGACATTTATCTTTCGGCTACGGCATTCACCGATGTGTCGGCGCGCGGCTTGCCGAATTGCAATTGCAGATATTGTTGGAGGAAATGATCAAACGGGAAATGCGGGTAAAAGTTGCTGGTCCAATTGATCGCGAAGCGCATCCTTTTTTGGCGATCATCAATTCGGTACCGGTTACGATCGCATAAAGGCGGAACCTGCTTCTGCGCTAAACAATCACCGCCGTCCCCGTTGCGCTGACCATCAGCATCGATCCGGCCGTGCCAA
>JBGSLY010000262.1:0-8732 GCA_041740435.1 Parasphingorhabdus sp. | reverse complement strand
ACCGCGCTGCTTGCGCTATTGGCTACCCGGGTACCGGAGGAACGCAAACCCGCCGCCGCTGCGATCAGCTGGGCAATGATGATAATGGGCATCGTGATCGCAGCGGGTGTTTCCGGTGCCTTTCTTGACCCGTTTTCCGTGCCACGTCTCGCGATCGTCTGCAGTCTGGTGGCGCTGGTCGCTTTTGTGACCGCTATGTTGGCCCTGCACGGTCTGGAGGATCGCATTCCGGCAATCCGTCCGGATGCAAACCGGCCAGACGCCGCCGATTTCCGGGATGCGCTGCATGACATTTGGCAGGACCGAGAGGCCCGGCGGTTTACCTATTTCGTGGTTATTTCGATGCTGGCCTATTCGATGCAAGACTTGATTCTGGAGCCGTTTGCTGGCCTGCTCTTTGCTATGACCCCTGGCGAATCGACGCAGCTATCGGGTTTGCAACACAGCGGCATACTGCTCGGAATGCTGGTATCGGGGGTCGGGGGCAGCGTATACGCCAAACGCTATGGGCAGAATCACCGGTTATGGATCATCATCGGCTGTTTGGGATCAGCGGTTATGCTGGTTGGTTTGTCCTTCGCAGCATCAACAGGATTGGCTTGGCCGATCCGTAGCAATGTATTTGGCCTAGGCGTGGCCAATGGCATTTTCGCGGTGGCCGCCGTCGGCGCAATGTTGGGCCTAGCCAGCACCGGCAAGGGTTCCGGCGAAGGGGCCAGAATGGGGGCATGGGGCGCATCGCAGGCAATCGCCTTTGGCATTGGCGGCCTGTCAGGCGCGATCATCGTTGACCTGCTCCGAAGCGCATTGAGTCAAGATGCGGCCGCATTTCAAATTGTGTTCGCGGCGGAGGCCATCATGTTTCTACTCGCCGCCGCGGTGGCAGCAGGCACGACAGCTATAGGCAGGACAAAGACACGACCAAATTCAAACAGAGAGGTTCTGAAAGCATGACACAATCACCAACATTTGATGTCATCGTCGTTGGCGGCGGCCCATCGGGCGCAACCGCAGCCAATGACTTGGCGCAGGCCGGATACCACGTGGCTTTGCTCGACAAGGCGGGCCGGGTAAAGCCTTGCGGCGGCGCGGTTCCACCTCGCCTGATCAAAGACTTTGAAATCCCGCTCTCGCTGATCGTTGCCCGCGCCCGATCCGCCCGCATTATAGCGCCGTCAAACCAAACAGTAACCATGCCCGTCGGCGATGGATTTGTCGGCATGGTTGACCGGGACCAGTTCGACGAATGGCTGCGCAATCGCGCCAGTCAGTCGGGGGCCCAGCGGGTTACTGGGACTTGCGAAACGGTCACGACCGATGCCGACGGCTCCGCGACTGTGGCTTATCGCCGCGACCGCAATGCGGAATTGGAGACGCTCACGGCGCGTGCCGTCATTGGCGCAGATGGCGCGCGCTCGCAGGTTGCCCGGCAATGCCTGCCGAATGCCGAGCGTGTGCCGTATGTGTTCGCCTATCATGAAATCGTCAAAGTGCCCGAAAACCTGTCCGAAGATTACGAAGAGGATCGCTGCGACGTCTATTATCAGGGCCATTTGTCACCAGATTTTTACGCCTGGGTGTTCCCGCACGGCGCGACCGCCAGTATCGGGCTGGGCAGCGCCAACAAGGGATTTCCGCTTCGCGAAACCACGGCCTTGATGCGCGAACAGATCGGGCTGGCCGGATGGGAAACTGTTCGCAAGGAAGGCGCGCCGATCCCGCTGAAGCCACTCAAGCGATGGGATAACGGGCGAAATGTTGTGGTGACCGGTGACGCCGCCGGTGTCGTCGCGCCCTCATCGGGAGAGGGCATATATTATGCAATGTTTGCGGGCCGTAGCGCCGCCAATGCCGTCGGACTGTTCCTGCAAACCGGCGATGCCAAAGCTCTGAAAACAGCGCGAAAATCCTTTATGAAGGCGCACGGCCGGGTGTTCTGGATTTTGGGTATGATGCAATATTTCTGGTACAGCAGCGACAAGCGCCGCGAGCGGTTCGTTAAAATGTGTGCCGATCCCGATGTACAGCGCTTGACTTGGGAAGCCTATATGAACAAGGAACTGGTGCGCCGCGATCCCTTGGCCCACGTCAAAATATTCTTCAAGGATCTGGGCCATTTGATAGGATTGAGAGCCGTCGAACGATGACCAGAGCCGCCGCATTCCCGATTATCGTTGCGGGTTCGCTCGCCTTGGTGACGGCGGCGGTTGGTGGTTCGATTACGGTCCTCGATGCATGGTATTACTCGCTTCAGCAACCGGGTTGGGCCCCGCCCGACTATATGTTCGGCATTATCTGGACGTCGATTTTCGCGCTGATTGCCCTTGCCGGGTTTTTCGCTTGGAGGAATGCACCCACGCGCGGTCATGCCGAAATCATGCTTGGGCTGTTTGCTCTCAACGGCTTTCTGAACCTGATGTGGAGTTTTCTTTTTTTTCGGATACAACGCCCGGATTGGGCATTTTATGAATTGATCGCACTTTGGCTGTCGATATTGGCGCTGATTATTTTTTGCGGCCGGTTTTCAAAAGCCGCAGCGGCGCTGCTGCTACCCTATCTGATTTGGGTCAGTATTGCAGGCGCTTTGAATTTTCAGGTTATCGCCCTTAACGGCCCGTTCGGATAACCTGCTCCCGTGGAAGAGTTTTTTGCCAGCGGACGCGCGGTGGACGTCGTGCTGCTGGTGCTGCTGGCCGAGGCCATCGTCCTGAAATGGCGCGGCACCTCTTTGGCCATCATTTTTTCTGCACTCATACCAGCGGTCCTGATGATGATCGCCTTGCGCGCCGCACTGACCGGAATGGACTGGCCATGGATTTCCATCCCGCTGGCATTGGCCTTTCCGGTCCATATCTATGATCTGTACAGGCGCGGTATCTTTCGATCATAAATGAAGTTGCCCACAAAAAAGCCCGGCCATCACGACCGGGCTTTTGTTTTGTGGAGTTATCTCGATCAATAATCGGGCGCGTAGTAATGCTCGATGGCCCAGAGATACCAATTGTCGACTACGGTACCGGTCAGCAAGATCCCGATACCACCGGTCAGTGGGCAGAGAACCGCAAACCACCAAGCCCAGCGATGGATCGATTCCATCGTCGCGTTGAAGCCCATGGTCCATCTCCAGAACAAGGCTGCACGTTCCGATGCCGTTCCGCGATCGGTGATCTGCTCCAACTCCCGCTCACCGCCATAACGTCCGACGGCCAGAATTGTCGCGCCGTGCATGGCGAACAGCAGAGCCGAGCCATAAAGGAACGCAATCGAAAGGGCGTGGAACGGATTGTAGAACAGGTTCCCGTATTGCAGCGAGAAATTGTTGGTCCATTCTAGATGCGAGAATATGCCAAACGGAACCGCTTCTGACCACTGCCCCATGAAAAAGGGACGGATGAAGCCAAGCACCAGATAGAGCCAGATGGCGGCCAGAAAGGCCCATGCCACATGCGTTCCCATTCCCAATGCCCGCGCGCGCCGATACGTTCTAACCCACCACAAGAGGATCGATATGGTCAGAAAAAACCCGGCCAATATCCACCATCCGCCTTCCTTCAACGGGACAAAGGGCGAAAAGCCATATTCGGCGGCCGGCGGGTTGAGCGTTAGCCAGAAAAACTGGCGAACAAACTCCACCGGATCCCAATTGACCGACGCCAGCATATTGAAGCCGATGATTTCAATCGCAAAGAAGCCGAACAAGAGCGAGGCGATGCCCAGCCAACCCAGATAGATTGGACCTATCTGCGCCTGGCCGAATTTGCCCATCCAATAGTTGAAGGTCGTGCCTGTGGTCCGATCACCGGCTTCGGCTGCGGGAAGTGGCATGCCCATTTCGGGGGCATGAACCAATTGCACCTGTGTAAATATATTCTGATAACGTGCCATGTGCTTTCCCTCCCCTTAAGACCAAATCGGAATGTTGCGCCACCATTCCCACCATTCCGGCCAACCTTCGGCATAGACCGGGCCAGCGATGAAGATGCAAACCGCGCTCCAGAAACCCGCGTTCAACGCTAGGAACAGACCCAAGCGGTGGATACCGATGGTTCCGACCGAATAGCCGATGAAATCGCGGAAGAAGGTATCTTCATATTCCGGCGTCTTGACCTCTTCGCCCTTTTTCGGATTGACCGCCGACAGGATCAGCGCGCCATGCAACGCCAGAGCGAAAGTGGTCGTGAAAAAGAACGACACCGCAATCATATGTGCAGGGTTATAGTGAAAATTGACGTATTGGTATCCGGTGTTTGACACCCAGTCGAGATGGCTGAATATCCCGTATGGGAAGCCATAGCCCCATGCGCCGAGAAAAAACGGGCGAATGATAACCAGAGTCACGTAAGCGAAAATGGCCACACCAAAAGCGATCGGCACATGATAGCCCATGCCCAGTTTGCGGCAGATTTCGACCTCTCGCAGTGCCCAGGACACAAACGCCCCGGTCGCGCACATGGTGATGATTTGCCAGAACCCGCCTTCCTTCAGCGGCGCCAGCGACAGGCCATATTTAACATCGGGCGGATTGATGGAAATCAACCACGGGTTCCATGTCGCACCCAATGAGGCGGCATAGACGATCAGCGCTGTGCCCAAAATCGCGCATATCGCCGCCGTAACCCCGAAGAATCCGACATAAAACGGACCTATCCAGAAATCAAAAAGATCCCCGCCGATGAGCGTGCCTCCACGGACACGATATTTTCTTTCAAAGCTTAACAGCGACATAGCAATACCCTCTGCCACCCCCAATGGTGTGCAAAATTAAGAGCCAGTAATTTTCCCAGTGGGAGGCACGACACGCGAATGTCGTGACCTCCAAAGGGCGTGGTTTCAGGTGTGTCGTTCTGACTGCTCGATCGACGCCGTTGGCGCCGCCGCCGCTCCTGCACCTTCAATCCAGTTGAAGCGATTGGTGCTCAACAGGATGAAGTGGATCAGAAGAGCCAAAACAAACAGGAAGATCGCCAAAGCGACCAGCGTCCTGCGCGGATCAAATATTAACCAAAGTCTCCACATGGTTCAGTCTCCTTCTATACTAGGAACGATGTAATGGTCGCTTGCGCCACCTGCACACCGTCGTTTAACATTGCATAGCCATTGACGCTCGGGAACCAAGGACGCCACATCCACACCAGCACATGCGCGATAATCGCAATGACGGTGAACATGATGAAGCTGCTCACAAATACCTTGTGAAACTCCTTGGCCTCTTCCGGGGTCAGATAAGCTCCGGGACCAAAACGGTCGTCGTTTGAAGTGCTCATATTTCCTTCTCCAGTTTAGCCCCCTGAAAGCCGCATTATGCGCCTCCCACGGGTTTTGCCTTTCCGGCACCCATTGCCGTTAAGGTTGCGGACGCCGAACATAAGTCCAGCGAATGTCTGGGGTCCGTCATGCCGGCTCCCCCTGTAATAATGTTGCGGCCAGCCGGTCGGCGGTTACGCTCGTCTCTCCGGACAGACGCGCCGCACGTTCAGCTGCATCGCGCAGCCGCTTGGCGGCAGAAATCCGCACCAGCACCGGCTGTGCATCAACAATGGCATCCAGCTTGTTCTTGGCATCCAAGTCCCAGCTGATCGGTACATCCTTGCGCGCGGGGGTAGCGGCGCCCGCATCCATTTGCGTCGATAGCGGCAGGATGTGGAACAAGGCATCGAACAGCGCGTTGCATACTTCCTGCACCAGCCATGTCGCGCCGGAATAGCCCATGTAAGGTGTGCCCGTATGACGGCGGATCGCCGCACCGGGGAACGATGCCGGGATGAAAATGCCGCGAGCGCCGCTTTCGGCCATATACATGCGCTCGTTATAGCTGCCGAACACCACTAGCGGCGGGGTGTCGAAAATCGCGTCGCGCACCGCCTGATTGTCGGGCTTCACCCCTGCGCTCCGGCTAAAGGCAAAAGCGCACGGCAGGCCCATGTCGTTTTCAAGGAAATTGCGAATGCCGCGAGCATAGGTTTCGTTGGCGACAATGCCGAAATTGGCGGTGCTGAAGAAATCTTGTGTCACAGACCGCCACAGATCCCACAGCGGCTTGATCGTGGTGTGCTTTTCCTTCTCGATGAACGGTTCGGAATCGAGCCCGGTTAGTTCGCCCAATTGACGGAGGAAACGGGTCGTGGAATCGAGTCCAACGGGTGCCTGCAAATAGGGTCGCTCCAACAGTTCGCACAAGTTACGGCCAAATTCGCGGTACATGCAGATATTAACCGATGCATGCGCCAGCTGCGCAATATCGGCCAGATGGCTGCCCAGCGGGAACACCATATTGACCTCCGCACCGATGCCCTCGATCAAGCGGCGGATTTCCGCGACGTCCGACGGCATATTGAACATGCCATAGGATGGCCCGATGATGTTGACCTTGGGCTTTTCGCCCTCTTTCAACACTTTGGGTTGCGGCATTTTCTTCGGGCCGAATTCGGTCCACAGCCAGGCGAGCGCCCGGTCTTCGGACTGCCATTGATCTTCGTCAATCGTGCGCGGCAGGAAGCGCTTAATATTAGTGCCCTCTGGCGTCACGCCGCCGCCGATCATTTCGGCAATCGATCCGGTAACAACGACAGCTGGCAGATCGGGATCGAGCGATTGCCACGCCCGCTTCATCGCCCCTTCGGTTCCGGTTTTGCCAAGCTCTTCCTCGCCAAGTCCGGTAACAACAATAGGCAATTCGTGTGGCGGCAGGCCGTCGGTATAGTGCAGCACCGAGGTGACCGGCAGATTCTCACAACCCACCGGACCATCGATAATGACTTGCAGGCCCTTGATCGCGGTAAAGGCGTAGACTGCGCCCCAATAGCCACCGGCCCGATCATGATCGATGATCAGCGTCATGATCCTATTGCCTCCGCTGCCTTTTTGGCCGCCGCATTTTGCGCGGCATAGCGGGCTTTGAACTTGGGCCGGTCGGTAGGGGTTTCTTCCCAGATGCCAGCGGTATAGCCGGTGCCGACGCCTTCAAAAAATTTGGTCATCCGGTCAAAGCGTTCTTTGTTGCCAATCGCGGCGTTGACGACCTGTGCCAAGCTGCCTGCTCCCGCCGGTCCCATCAAGGGCCGAGCCGAAATCAGATTGGTGAAATAGAGCGCCGGTATCGCTTTGGCCTTGGCATGCTGGACCACCGGGGTGGTGCCGATAGCGAGATCGGGACCGAACTCTTCGACCGCTGCGATATCCTGTTCAAGACTTGCGCGGTAGTTGATCCTGACGCCTTTCGACTCCAGCCATTCGCGGTCAGGCTCTGACCATTTGGTCTTTGGACAGGCGGTGCCAACATAGGGAACGTCTGCGCCGCTCTCGATCAGCAGCCGGGCGACAAGCAATTCGGAGCCTTCATAGCCCGAAACCGTAATCCGGCCCTTGACCGGCTTTGCCGCCAGCGCGCTACGGATTGCGGGCAGAAAAGCGTTGTGCGCCGCCGCGATCTGATTGGCGCTCGCGCCCGTGGCTTCGCCAATTGCTTGCAGCCAAGCGGCGGTGCCATCACGGCCAACGGGGGCCGAGCCAATAACTTTGCGCCCGGCCGCTTCGAACTCGCGCACACTGGCGGTATAAAAAGGATGGATCGCGGCAATCACTGCGCCATCAAGCGCCGAATACAGCTCGCGCCATTCGCGTGTCGGCACGACCGGACCGGCGGCTAGCCCCAATGGTTCCAGCATCTGGCCAATACCAATCGGGTCCGCCGGGAACATTTCGCCGAGCAAGGTTACCGAAGGCATACTAGGGATCGTTGATGGCGCAGCGACCGGACCTTGCTCCGCCTCTTCGCGCGCGTATTTCAGCATCGCACCGGCGAGCACGTCT
This sequence comes from Parasphingorhabdus sp., assembly GCA_041740435.1. Taxonomy (GTDB): domain Bacteria; phylum Pseudomonadota; class Alphaproteobacteria; order Sphingomonadales; family Sphingomonadaceae; genus Parasphingorhabdus. Next base: position 923 of record JBGSLY010000262.1, on the reverse strand, counting down.
TTCGCTTCGGCATGGGTCGGAACACCGAAACCGGGCACGTCGATGCCAACAATCCGCACACCATTAATCGAGTCGGGCAGCAGCCGCAGCGGCACGCCGCTGGCGGTTGGCACACACAGGTTGGTGACGATGATCGTATCGTATTTTTCGGGGTCGGCCATCTGCTCAACCGCTTCTTTGATATCTTCGAACAGCTTGCCGGTGACCAGAGTCTCGGAACTGAAGGGGACATAGCCGACACTGCGTCGCGCACCGTAAAAGTGCGAGGTGAAGGTCAGGCCATAGACACAACATGCTGATCCCGAAAGAATGGTCGCGGTGCGGCGCATGCGAAGTCCGACGCGCAGAGAGCCGAAGGCAGGACACATGGATTGCGGCTGATCGTGCGGCCCCATCGGATAAGCTTGTACGTACCGCTCAAGAATTTCGGATTTGCCAGCCTTTTTGGCCGCTTCCCGCATGGTATCCGCGCCGCCGTGACAGCCACTGCCGTCTGCCACCGGATTGAGGTCAATCCGGTCTGGGCTGCGGGCTGGGGTGGCGGCTTCAATCATGCATCATACCTCGTCATAGATTACTTCGAGCGATGGTTTTTGCTCGAAGACACCGCCGCGCATGTCGGCCTGGGTTGCAGGATAGAGGGTGAAATCAGCACCTGTGATGTCGGCGCTGAACAGCCCGAGCAGCCCGTCTTGGTCGAGCGGATTGGGACGGAGCGGCGGAGCGGCGGCGACGTTGACCGCGAGTTCTTCGAACAGGCTGGCCCATTGGCCGCCGGGCTTGCCGATGATCTGATAATTCGCCGACTTCTTCCGAATATCTTCGTTGGCTGGAATCGCGCAGAGTACAGGAATACCAACCGCTTCGGCAAAGGCATTGGCCTCACCGGTGCCGTCATCCTTGTTGAGGATCATCCCCGCAAC
>JBGSLY010000261.1:0-2705 GCA_041740435.1 Parasphingorhabdus sp. | reverse complement strand
CCGCCGCGCACGGTAAAATCATCGGCAGAGGCGACTACCGGGCGGCCTTCGATATTGGCACGGCCATAGATGAGGTTGGAAGGCGCGAAATCGAGAAACTCACCATCGTCAGCATAGCTTCCGCGACCGGCGATCTTGCCGATTTCCCGAAAGCTGCCCGGATCAACCAGCCCTGCGATTCGTGCCCGGGCATCGAGCTTGCCCCGGCCATGCTGACGCGCCACCTTTTCCGCGCCGCCCATTTTTTCCGCCAGCATTTCGCGCTGACGCAGCTCTTCGATTTCCGGTTTCCAGCTCATAGCGCTAGACTTAACCGAGCGATTAACCCGTGGGAAGCAGGAAATGTAGCCGTGCCCGCCCAACATCGCGAACGGTGTCGAGGGTAAAGCCTGCGATTTCGACGGTTTCCCGGTTACCGGTTTCGATCACTATCCATGCCGAGGGCGCAAACCAGCCGAGCCGCCCCAGCTTGTCAAGCGCCACCGCGCCTGCACCGCTGGCATAGGGCGGGTCCATCAGGATGAGGTCAAAGGCTTCTCTCGCAGGCCCCAATGCCAGCACCGAACGCGGTGATATTTGCGTTTTGGGTCCAAGAGTGAAAGCGGCAATGTTCTTTTCCAAGGCCTGAACCGCTTCCCGGTCCTGCTCGACAAAATGGCAATGCGCCGCGCCGCGCGACAAGGCCTCCAGTCCCAAAGCGCCCGATCCTGCAAACAGGTCGAGCACGCGCAGGTCTTCAAAACTGCCCAGACGGCTGGTGAGCATGGAAAACAGCGTTTCGCGCGTCCGATCGGCGGTTGGCCGGGTCGCCTCCCCCTTGGGTGCGATCAGCTTGCGGCCGCGCAATTCCCCCGCGATAATCCTCATTTCGCCGCCAGTTTTTCCAAAGATTTGCGAAACTGAATAAGGTCAATCTGCCGCACCGCATCGATGGTCCCCACGGGTAGGTCTTCCAGTCCAAACGGGCCGTAACGGGTGCGGATCAGCCGCGACACTTGCAGCCCAAGATGCTCCAGCACCTTACGTACTTCGCGGTTTTTGCCTTCGGTCAGGCTGATTTCAATCCACTGGTTGCGTCCGGTCCGCCGCTCCAGATTGGCCTCGATCCGGCCATAGTGCATCCCTTCGATAGTGATCCCGTCGAACAGGTCCTCCAATTGCGCCTGGGAAACCGGGCCAAAGGTACGCGCACGATAGGTGCGCGGCACGCCGGTGCGCGGCAGTTCCAATTGGCGTTTCAATTCCCCATCGGTGGTCATCAACAGCAAACCCTCGGTATTGATGTCGAGCCTGCCGACTGGAATCACCCGCTCCATATCTTTGGGCAGTACGTCATAGATCGTCTTGCGCCCGCTGAAATCGCGCTCGGCGGTCAGGCAGCCCACAGGCTTGTGAAAGCGGAATAGCTTGGCGGGAGCCGGTTCCTTGACCGGCTTGCCATCGACACTCACGCCGTGCAGGTTTTTCAAGATGGTCGCCGGTGTGGTCAGAGTGACACCATCAAGCGCGATCCGCCCGTCGGCAATCATCCGCTCGACTTCGCGCCGCGACGCCACCCCGGCGCGGGCGAGCAGCTTGGCAATCCGGCTACCGTCGCTGGGGTTCTCGCCGATGCTTCCGTCGATGCTACCGGTGGACGGAACGGCGGGTGTTTTGGCTTGCGGGGTCGGACGCACGCCGTATTTTTTCGTGACAGGTTTCATAGATCCGCCATGGCGGAATTTGCCGATGACGGCAATGGTGCTGGGTGAGATGCGATCATCCCCGAGACAGACTCGGGGAGGATTTGTAACCAGAGCGCCGCTGCCAGCGAACCGGGTTCAACAAATAGGGAGCAACAGCGATGAAAGTTTTGGTGATTCTCAGCGGCCTGATGGTGAGCGGCCTGCTCGGTGCGGCTGCTCTATCGTTTGCGGGTGACGGCGGCGCAGCCAATGGCGCTACGGTGGCCGCTACACCCATGGCGCCGCTGGATGACGACAAGCTCACCGTGGTCGAATTGTTTACCAGCCAGGGCTGTTCGTCCTGTCCGCCCGCCGATGCGCTGGCGTCGCGGATGGCCAAGGACCCGGCGATTCTGGTCATCACCCGCCCGGTGACCTATTGGGACCGGCTGGGCTGGAAAGACACGCTGGGCCAAGAGAGCAACACCGAGTTGCAGCGCGCTTATGCGGCCCGAGGCTTTGCAGGAGCGGGTGTCTATACCCCGCAAATCGTCGTCGGCGGGCGCACCGGCGAAGTCGGCAGCCGCGAAAAGGCGATCCGGACGTTGGTGCGACAGGACCGGCAACAGCCGGGGGTGGACGTCAAGGCGATCCGGCACAAAGATGGCTCGGCCAGCGTCACCGTTGCCGGTCCCAAGACTGGTCTGGCCGCCGTCCAATTGCTCGCACTCGACAGCCGTGAGACCGTGAATATCGGTCGCGGGGAAAATGGTGGCCGCACAGTACACTATACCAACATTCTGAAATCACAGCGCAATCTGGGCAGCTGGCAAGGCGGAACCCGGCAGTTCACGATACCTGCAACGATGTTGCAATTCCCCGATGCTGACCGTTTTGTAGTCACGGTGCAACGGCCGGGAGCGGGTCCGATATTGGGGGTCGCGAAAATCCTCTGATCACGTCCCTTTGCTTACCTCGGGGCAATCGGGTGAATGTAAATCCTCCCTGAGCTTGCTCGGGGAGGGGGACCATGCGCAGCAT
>JBGSLY010000260.1:0-2231 GCA_041740435.1 Parasphingorhabdus sp. | reverse complement strand
GTCGGCGGTCTCGCCCGACTGGCTGATAAATAGCGCCAAGCCGCCCGTTTCCAACACGGGATCGCGGTAACGGAATTCGGAAGCAAAATCGAGGTCGACAGGCACTCGGGCAAACTGCTCGAACCAATATTTTGCGACCATCCCGGCATAATAGCTGGTCCCGCAGGCGACAATGGTCACACGGTTGATGGTGCTTAGATCAAAATCCATCTGCGGCAAAGCCACCTGTTGCTCCAGGGGCCGGATATAGCTGGACAGGGTTTGTGCGACCACGGTGGGCTGTTCAAAAATCTCCTTCTGCATGAAATGGCGGTAGTTGCCCTTTTCAATCGCCGCCGCCGATACGCCAGATGTGGTGATTTCGCGGGTCGCGGGGTGATTGTCCTTATCAAAAATCTGCACGCCTTCGCGGGCGATGACCACCCAGTCGCCTTCCTCCAGATAGGCAATTTTCTGCGTAAGCGGCGCGAGTGCCAACGCGTCCGAGCCGAGATATGTCTCCCCTTCCCCGTATCCCACGACCAGCGGCGAGCCGAGCCGCGCACCGATCAGGAAATCGGGAAACTGCCGGAACGCAATCGCCAGGGCAAAGGCCCCGCGCAACCGGGGGAGAACGGCTTTCACAGCTTCAGCGGGTGAGTAACCAGCCTCGACCTTTTCCGACAACAAATGCGCGACCACTTCGGTATCGGTTTCGCTTTCGAAATGGCGGCCACGTGCGATCAGTTCGTCGCGCAGCACTTTGAAGTTCTCGATAATCCCATTGTGAACGAGCGCAACTTCGCCCGTGGCATGGGGGTGCGCGTTGCTCGTCGTCGGCGCGCCGTGCGTGGCCCAGCGGGTATGAGCGATGCCGATATTGCCGGGAGCGTCATCGGATTTTAGGACATTGACAAGGTTCGCCAGCTTGCCCTCCGCACGCCTGCGCACCAGTTGCCCGTCAAACACCGTGCAGACCCCGGCGCTGTCATAGCCGCGATATTCCATCCGCTTCAGCCCATCGACCAATCGGTCCGAGACGGGAGCGTTGCCAACAATTCCGATAATGCCGCACATGGGTTTTTGCTTTCGTTAGATTTTATATGGAATCCGGATACCGGGCATTTCTGCCGGAAAATCCTTTGTATTTCGTGTAATAAGGATCGCGCCGTTCACCTGCGCTGTTGCAAGAATATAGGCATCCAACAGCTTCATCGGCGAGCGATGCCGTATTTCAGCCGCAGCAGCGGCAATGCGAGCATCGATTTCGACCACTTCAAAAGATGAAATCGCTCGTTGAAGTACGTCGCGCTCTTCAAACGGCACCCCAGCCAACAATTCCGTCCAAACAATGCGGCTTATCCGATGCCTTTTATAGCGCGACAGTTCAGAAATAGCCTGCCGACTATTTTTCAACCAGTCGATCAGGATGTTGGTATCAAAAAACGGATCGGACACAGATTATAATTCGTCGTGGGGTGTGCGGTCTTCGCGTATCGCCCGCTGATACTCGACCGCATCGCCGATATCGGATTTGTCTTTCCACAACCCGGCACCGCGCTGGATCCAGCCGTTGTTATCGGCATTGTGCACCAGATAAAGCTTCACAGCATCACGGATTGCCGCAGCACGCGAACTTTTCCTTCTCGACGCTAGGGCATCGAGTTCCTTGACGTCGTCATCGGGTATTTCGGTCAGGATTCTCATGATATAATGATATCATATCATGATATCATGTCAAGTGGGGCTCTGGATTTTGCACAAGTTCATGACTATTGCCTTTAAATTGATACAGCAGGAGAGGGCCACTGATGTCAAAGCTAACCGCATATCATCTGCCGGGAGCATGGGGCCTGCCGTCTGTCAGTCCGTTTTGCCTTAAACTTGATGCATGGCTGCGGATGGCAGGAATCGAGCATCAATCAGTAACTGCGACGACACCCTTCGGCGGACCCAAGGGCAAGGCCCCTTGGATTGAGCATGAAGGGAAGAAAATAGGCGATTCTACTCTCATTATTCTCTATCTGAAGGAACGGCTAGGCGTCGATCCGGATGCGCGTCTGACGCCCGAGCAAAAGGGGTTGGCCGTCGCGATCCAGCGGCTGGTTGATGAAAATCTTTATTGGGTGATGGTCAATGATCGATGGAATGTGCCCGAAAACTGGCCGATCCTGAAAAACACCGTTCTGGGTGACATACCCGCTCCTATTCGCGCCATCATGGCCCCTTTCGCTCGGCGCGGCGTGCTGAGA
>JBGSLY010000259.1:0-3731 GCA_041740435.1 Parasphingorhabdus sp. | reverse complement strand
CTATTCGACGCTGAACTGTGGCAGCGGTTAGCAATCCCTGCCCTTCTACTCAGCATTATCGGATTTGTGGAATCGGTTTCAGTCGCGCAAACGCTCGCCGCCAAAAAACGTCAGCGTATCGTACCCGATCAGGAGTTGATAGGCCTTGGCGCCGCCAATGTCGCTGCGGCCTTTTCGGGTGGCTATCCGGTGACGGGCGGATTTGCGCGCTCGGTCGTCAATTTCGATGCAGGGGCGGAGACACCGGCGGCAGGGGCGTTCACCGCAATTGGCATATTGCTCGCCGCATTGTTTCTGACCCCGTTGCTCGCCTCGCTACCCATCGCGACCTTGGCCGGCACAATCATCGTTGCGGTCTTGAGCCTCGTCGATTTCAAAACGCCGCGCGCGATTTGGCGCTATTCGAAACCGGATTTCGCCGCGATGGCGGCGACCATTGCAGTCACCCTCTTGATTGGCGTTGAACCCGGCGTGATAGCCGGTGTCGGCCTCAGCCTTGTGTTGTTCCTCTGGCGCTCGTCACGTCCACACGCCGCCATTGTTGGACGCGTCCCCGAGACCGAGCATTTCCGCAACGTCAAGCGCCACAAGGTGTTTACCGACCCGCGTATCCTGACGATCCGCATCGACGAAAGCCTGACCTATCTCAACGCCCGCTGGTGGGAAGAATTTGTGCTGGAACAGGTCGCGGAACAATCGGAACTGCGCCATGTTATCTTGATGTGCTCAGCGATTAACGCAGTAGATGCTTCTGCGCTTGAAAGCATCGAAGCGATCAACCACCGACTAGCCGATAGCGGGATCAAACTGCACCTGTCGGAGGTTAAAGGCCCGGTCATGGATGCGCTGGAACGCTCGCATTTGCTGCGCGACCTGACGGGCAAAGTGTTTCTGTCGCAAAATGCGGCATTCGATGCGGTCATAGCGATGGCCAACAGCGAGGTCGAGGCGCAGCTTCCAACCGACCCTTGGCTTGCCAGAGGGTTGATATAGCTCAAGTTTACGAATTCCGGGTGTCCGCTGATGGCCAAGGAAATGGCTTCCTCAGATATCATATATTCGATTACATAAATCGTGTAATTCAATTGGATAAAGCCAGCGCTTGGTGCCATTGTGGCAACATCAGAAACCAGAAGGAAAACATCATGGCCCTCCACATCGGCGACATCGCCCCCGACTTTCAGACCGAAACCCAAAATGGCCCAATCAGCTTCCACGAATGGGCTGGTGACAGCTGGGTCTTCTTCTTCAGCCACCCGGCCGATTTCACACCCGTATGCACCACCGAAATGGGACGTACCGCGCAGCTCGCGGGCGAATTTGAAAAGCGCAATGTGAAGCCGCTTGGTCTTTCGACCGATACAGCAGAAGAGCATCGCAAGTGGATCGCGGACGTCAACGACACGCAGCACACAGACCTCAAATTCCCGATACTCGCCGATGCCGATCTGTCGATTGCCCGGATGTACGATATGATCCACCCTGAACAGAGCGAGACGGCGGCGGTCCGGTCGGTGTTTATCATCGATCCTGCCAAGAAAATCCGCCTGACTATGACCTATCCGATGAGCGTTGGGCGCAATTTTGCTGAGATATTGCGCGTGATTGATGCACTGCAAACCGGCGACAAGTTCCGGATTGCGACACCCGCAGACTGGGAAGTGGGCAAGGATGTCATCATCCCGCCGTCGATCAAGGACGATGAGGCCGCGAGCTTGTTTCCGCAAGGTTGGACGACGCTGCGCCCCTATTTGCGGACAACCAGCGTCGCTTGATTTGCAAAGCAATGTTGCAACTGGACACATGCATTATGCAATTGCCGCCGACACACCAAAGGCGCAGTTACCCAACCACTCATTCTAAAGAGAGCGGTCATGATTGAACAGGAATGGGCAATAATTCTCGCCCGGATACAGTTTGCTTTTACCGTTAGCTTCCATTTTCTGTTCCCGGCCTTTTCCATCGGGCTGGCGAGTTATCTTGCGGTGCTGGAAGGGCTGTGGCTGAAAACCGGTAAGGGCGTGTATGCCAATCTCTACCGCTATTGGCTAAAGATTTTCGCGGTCGTTTTTGCGATGGGTGTCGTGTCGGGCATCGTGATGTCCTATCAATTCGGCACCAATTGGTCGGTGTTTTCGGACAAGGCGGGGCCGGTTATCGGGCCGTTGATGGCCTATGAAGTGTTGACCGCGTTCTTTTTGGAAGCGGGCTTTCTGGGCGTCATGCTGTTCGGCATCAACAAGGTCGGGCGCAAACTCCACTTTGTTGCGACACTGGCGGTGGCAGTCGGCACCTTCATCTCCGCCTTCTGGATATTGTCGGTGAACAGCTGGATGCAGACGCCGGTTGGTTACGAGATTGCCGCGAATGGCCAGTTCATGCCAGGCGACAGCTGGTGGACAATCGTTTTTAATCCGAGCTTTCCTTACCGCCTCGTCCATACTTTGCTGGCGGCCTATCTGACCACAGCTTTTGCCGTGGGCGCTGTTGGCGCATGGCATTTGCTGAAGGACAAGGCCAATCCCGGCGCGCGCAAGATGTTCTCGATGGCGATGTGGATGGCGGCGATTGTCGCGCCGCTTCAGGTGGTCGCCGGTGATTTCCACGGGATCAATACGCTCGAGCATCAGCCGGCCAAGGTCATGGCGATGGAAGGGCATTATCAAAGCCATCCGGGCGGCGCGCCGCTGATATTGTTCGGCATTCCCAACAGCGAAGAGCGCAGGGTGGACTATGCCATCGAAATTCCCAAAGCGTCATCGTTAATTCTCAAGCACGACCTTAACGCGCCGCTCGCTGGCCTCGATACTATCCCCGACGCCGATGAACCGCCGGTTGGCATCGTATTCTGGGCGTTCCGGATCATGGTCGGGCTTGGCATTGCGATGGTCGGTATTGGCCTGTGGAGCCTGCTCGCACGGTCCAGAAAGCAGCTCTATGAATGGACATGGCTCCACAAGGCGGCGGTTGCGATGGGTCCCTCAGGCTTTATCGCGGTGCTGGCTGGCTGGGCAGTGACCGAGGTCGGCAGGCAACCATTCACCATCTATGGCGTGCTTCGAACCGTCGACAGCGCATCGCCGCTTGATGCGCCCGCCGTTGCATTCTCGCTCCTTGCCTTTGTGGTCGTCTACTTTGCAGTATTCGGCATGGGCATCTGGTATTTGCTGCGCCTGATGAAGAAACCACCCGAAGCGCATGAAGCGCCGCCAAGCGACGCACCGATCCGCAGCGCAGGGATCACCCCTGCGCCGCAGGTGCTGTCAGGCGACGGTATTCCAGGCGATGCACGCAGCGGGGAGATCGTATAATGGACCTGACTATCATCTGGGCCGGTATCATCGGTTTTGCCATCATCGCCTATGTCGTCATGGACGGCTTTGACCTGGGTATCGGCATATTGTTTCCGTTTTTCAAAGTGGGCAAGGACCGCGATACCGCGATGAACAGCATCGCACCCGTTTGGGACGGGAACGAGACATGGCTGGTGATGGGCGTCGGCGGCTTGCTGGCGGCTTTTCCACTCGCCTATGCGATTATCCTGCCTGCGTTGTACGCACCGATGATCGCCATGCTGCTCGGCCTAGTGTTTCGCGGTGTTGCTTTTGAATTTCGCTGGCGCGATCCGGACCACCGCGAGCTTTGGGACCGCGCGTTCACGACGGGTTCGTTCATCGCAACCTTCGCTCAAGGGGTTGCACTTGGCGCGCTGCTGCAGGGCATTACGGTCG